>JAZLCV010000001.1:0-2902 GCA_045614365.1 Eubacteriales bacterium
TAATAAGCTGAATATATACAAGACATGGATGGTGATAAATTTGACTCTGAAAGAGTTCTGCGAAAAAGAGAAGAAACAGTATTTGTTAGACGAGTGGGATGAAGAAAAAAATCTGCCCTTCACACCCGAAACAGTCAGTCCGAGCAGTTCTGTTCCGGTATGGTGGAAATGTGAAAAGGGTCATTCGTGGCAGACACAGGTGAGAAGTCGTGCAAAGACGCTTACAAGATGTCCTAAGTGCCTTGAAGCAGAGCTTAGAAAAAAGCGAAAAGAAAAGGTAAAGGAATATGCAAAACGGATGAAATCCAAATAAGGAAAAAATTAATTTTAAGGGAGAACGTGTTATAACAAAGTGGAGGAGAATCAAAATGAAAAAAATTCTAAGTGTTCTTTTGTGTTTGAGTATGCTTGTAAGCGTCTTTTGCGTATCGGCATCTGCTAAATCGCCTGTAAACATTTTTAATGTTACGGTTGAAGTACCGCAAGTCGGCAACAAACCCGATTACAACGCATATGTTCCCTCAACTGCCAGTACAAAGGTTGTTAATGTGGAATGGAAAGGCGAATTAGATGCAAACGGTTGCTTTAAAAGCGGCACGGAGTATACTGTTTATGTTACCGTGAAGCTCAAGGATGAACACAAGGACACCAAGTATATCAAGCATGTTAAGGACACTGTAAAGGTAAACGGCAACATTGCAAAGCTTAAAGATATTTCGGCAGACACCACACAAGCGGTTGTTTACTATACTTTCAAGACCGAGGGAGAAATTCCGCAGTTTTCTGAAGTGCCCGAAACTGTAACGCAACAATCCGATACAACTGTAGAAAATCCCGTAACCTCGGCGAATGTAATCAAAGAGGCACATATTACCATTACACCTCCTGAAATTGGTAAAGCACCTACACAGACCGGAACAGTTACCGGTGCATCGGGTGTTACAGTGGCGAAAATTCAATGGGATGGCGAATTCGACGAAGACGGCTTTTTTGCAGATCACAAGGACTATGTTGCCTATATCGTATTGAAGGCAGATGACTCGGCAGGCGTTTTCAACGCAAAAAATTCCGATAACACATTCACGGTAAACGGCGATCCGGTAATAATTCAGACAGAAGATTCCTCAAAAGACTCCAAAGCGGCTGTGATACAGTTTGTTGTACGAACCGAGCAAGTTAAAGGCTCATCAACCTACGGAAAAGCAACACCCGTAGAGATGATTTCCATTGAGAACCTGCGTGAACCGGTTGTGGGCGAAAAGCCCGACTACGGAGCTAAAACACCAAACAGTGCAAGTACCTATGTCACAAGCGTAAAATGGGAAGGCACTTTTGATGAAAACGGTTGTTTCAAATACGGTGAAACATATAAATTCATTGCCGATGTTGCTGTAAAGCCGAGCCTCAATATGTTTATTGATGACTGGTATAAATATAACTTTATGGTAAACGGTAAGCAGGCAGGATTTTCATATAAGGGTGAATCTGATACCGAAGGAACGATATATTTTACCTTTGCAAATGTGGGTATGCCTCATCAGAATCACTGTTTCTGTGGCGGAAATATTCTTCTTGGAGAACACAAAAGCCATTCAGCGCAGAGCTTTCAGCCTTGGGACGGTAAGAGTAAAATTTCATATACCGACAATAAAGCATTTGTGTATCTGACAGGAGATGTAAAAAGAAGCGAAACCTTAAATGTTCCCGGTAATAAAGAGCTTACAATCTGTCTTAATGGCTACAAAATTCAAAAAACAGCTATTGATGACCCACAGGGCAATCGTGTAATTAACATAAATTCAGGCGGCAAGCTCCGTCTTTGCGACTGCTCCGCAATGCAGACAGGTGTAATAACGGGTGGTTCAAACCAAATGGGCGGAGGTATCCATAACGGCGGTACTTTGGTTATGTACGGCGGAAAGCTTAGGAATAACAGTGCTGCCTATGGTGGCGGACTTTGGAACAACTACAATTTCTATATGTACGGCGGTGAAATCTGCTACAACGATGCTACCTACGGCGGCGGTCTCTGGAACGCAAACAGCGGTGATGCACAAATGATTATCTATGGCGGAAGAATATATCACAACGAAGCAACATATGGTGCAGGTGTATGGAATAATGATAACGGTAATATAGAAATGCAGGGCGGTGAAATTTCAGAAAATGTTGCCGGCAAATGCGGCGGTGGTGTATGGAATCAGGGTAAAAATTTCTATATGACAGGCGGAAACATAATTAGAAACTTTGCTCAGCACGGTGCAGGCGTGTGGACACAAAGCACCTTTACAATGACAGGCGGACTTATTAGTCTTAATGAAGCAATTGACCCTGGCTATGTAGGTCTTAACCTTACAACAGAGGCACAAGCTAACGGTGGCGGTGTATGGGTAAATGACAAGTCTATCTTCCAGATGAAGGGCGGCCAGATTTCACTCAATAAAGCAGACCTTGCCGGTGGCGGTGTGTATATGCAGTATGATTCGGAATTTGTAATGCAAGGCGGTACCATTGCAGGAAACAAAGCGCAGCTCGGCGGCGGTGTATATGTCCAGAGAGAAAATGCACCTGCAAGATTCCGTATGAGTGGCAACGCTGAAATAGTTGATAATCTTGGCGTTGTTGCAGGTGGTGGAATGTATATCAAGGGTATTTTTGAAACAACAGGCGGTACAGTTTCGAATAATTTCTCTGATTCGGAATTTTATGATATGGCAATCGATGCTGCCGGAGAAGTGCGTGAAGGTACAACACTTCCAACAGAGTTTATAGATGTTGCGGCGGATGCGTATTTTTATCAGCCTGTTTTATGGGCACTGGAGAAAAAAATTACAAGTCCTACCAGTGATATCACATTTTCTCCGTATGACAAATGCAACACAGGACAGGTTTTCACATTCCT
>JAZLCV010000002.1:0-10930 GCA_045614365.1 Eubacteriales bacterium
ATCTATTCTCCCGAACCAAACACTTCCGGCTTTGTGCTCTATGATGATGCACGCACCATATCAGAAAAGATACGCCTTGCCCGCCGGCTGGGAATTGAAAATATTTTTCTGGCATACCGAGAAATCGCAGATATATTTGAAGATATAATGTTTTAATCCTTGTTCATAAGTTTTTTGCAAAGCGCTTCATCCGGCGTTACATATGCCGTGTAGTAGTTTGTGTAAATAACTCTACCCGGTGCCGCCCCCTGAGGTTTTTTGACGTATCTCACGCGCGCATAGTCAACCGGCACATTAACCGATTCACGCGCACGGGAATAATACGCGGCAATGATTGCCGCTTCCGTAATCGTTCTGTCGGGAAGCTCTTCTCCTGCGCACTCCACGATAACGTGAGAACCGGGAATATTTTTGGTGTGCAGCCACAAATCACCCTTCATTGCACTTTTCAGCGTAAGCGCATCGTTCTGCTTGTTATTTCTTCCTGCATATATCACATACCCGTCACTTGAGGTAAAGCGATACGGGCGCAGTGCCGTTTTCTTCGTTCCGCGCCTGTCATTTTGTCGGCTTACATATCCCGTTTCTGCCAGCTCATCACGGATTTCGGAAAGATCTGCTTCACTTTCTGCTTTTTCAATGCTTTCAAGTACGCTTTCAAGGTATATAAGCTCCTCTTCACCCGAGGTGATCTGCTCTGTTATATACTTTTCCGCATTTTTCATCCTGCGGTATTCACGAAACAGCTTTTCGGAGTTTTCCTGAGGGCTTAAGCGCGAATCAAGCTTTATTGTAACTTCTTCGCAGTTGCGGTAATAATTCTGGGCAACAAACGAGGTCATTCCCTTTTCAAGGCGGTATATATTTGCGGAAATAAGCTCTGCCCGCTCGCGGATTTCCTCACGGTTTTCTGCCTTTTTCAGCTCTTCGCGCTGCAACGCAAGCTTTTTCTGCGTGCGGTTATATGCATTTTTTACCACCTGCAATATCCCGTGTGAGCGTTGGCGCATCGTTTCGCGCACCTCGCGGATTTCAAAATACTCCGAGAGCGTATCGGACAAGCAATCTCTCCCCTCTGCAGTCATGGATGCCTCATACTGTGTTATAGGAAAGAACGAAAACTCATACGGATGCTTTCCGTCATACACAATGCACGGTTGCGCATTTCCTCCCGCTATTTCACATATTGCCGATGCCATACGCTCACGCTGTGCAAGCGACAGCTCGGACATATGAAGCGTAAGATCCCCGCCTGTGCGGTAAGCAATTTCACGGCAGACAAGCGGCGAAAAACCCGCAAAAGACGAAATAATCCACTTGTCACAGAGGATTTCTTCCTTTTCATTGCATATTATATCAAAAAGCTCTGCGCGGGAGTATGCGCCGGGATCAAGCTTTTCCTGCTTCGGCGGAAGCTCATAGAAAAGCCCCGGAAGAACCTGACGCTTTTCGCTTGTGTCAAGGTCAACTCGCTTTAAACATTCGATAATCCTGTCATCACCGTCGCGCAGAATTATATTTGAATGGCGCGCCATAATCTCGCATGTCAGTGTGCGTTTTGATGATACGCCCATTTCGTCGTTCACTTCAAGTTTTATGTCTATAATGCGCTCTAAGTCCGGCGCGGAAACCGAAATTATGCGTCCGTTTGTCAGATGCTTTCGCAAAAGCATACAGAACATCGGTGCACTCGCGGGGTTCTCACGCGCCATTGCGGTAAGATGCACCCGCGGAAAGCTTGCATTTGCAGAAAGAATAAGCCGTTTTCCTTTTACATTCGGCGAACGCAGACCGATCACTATGTCATCACGCGTCGGCTGGTGTATTTTATCTATCCTCGCACCTACAAGAAGCTGATTGAGCTCTTTTGCAAGGTGCGAAATGAAAAATGCATCAAGTGCCATAAAAAACTTCTCCTAAACCGTAAAAAACTTTGTGCAATCGCCGTCTGCCTCTGCTATCCTCACATCAAGCTCCGGATGCTTTCGGGAAATAATTTCGCAAATACGCGGACAGATGATATCTTCTGTTGCGAAGTGACCTGCATCAATTGCATTTATCCCGAGCGCCGCAGCATCTAAAAACTCATTGTGCTTTATATCCGCAGTTACGATCGTGTCGCATCCCAAAGCCGCGGCAAGCGGAATGAAGCTGCCGCACGAGCCTCCTCCGACTGCGACCTTTTTCACAGGTTTTCCCGCATTGTGATAACGTACACCGGAGGTATCAAGCGCGCGGCAAACATCCGAAAGGAAAGCTTCAAGCGTTCTTTCCTCCGTAAGCTCTCCAAATCTTCCAAGCCCCGCTCCCTCTTCACTACCGGTGCAAAGCACGGAAATCTTTTCAAGGCCGAGCTTTTCGGCAAAAACATCGTTCACCCCGCCTTTTGCACTGTCGAGGTTAGTGTGCATACATATTGCGGCAATTTTATTTTCAATAAGCGCAAGAAGCACCGAACCACAAACGTCCTCGTCCGTGACGCGCTTGCGGCTTTTGAAAATTACGGGGTGGTGGGAAACAATAAGCTCCGCACCTGCTCTTCTCGCCTCATCCACAATTTTTTCTGTTATATCCAGCGCGACAAGCACCTTCGATACGCTTGCATTTTTTCTTCCCACTAAAAATCCGGGGTTATCGTATTCCTCTGCAAGACGGCACGGTGCCGCGTTTTCGAGAGTATTGAATATATCATTTACGTTTGTCATAGCGTTCTTACCACCTCATCAAGCGAACGTATATCCCGCTCACCATCAATCTTTTCTTCACCGGAAAATGCGCCGGAGCTGCACTTGCGCTCAAACTCAAACCGCAGGCGTGAGAGAACTTTTTCCGCGTATTCCCGCGCCCGTGGATCTGAACGTCCGGCACGGCTTATGTATTTTTCATACGGCAGATAATCTGTATTCCCCGTATATTGCGCAACGATAACGCAGTATATATGCCTGCCCTCACAGACGATTTTTTCTTCCTTTATCCCAAAGCCCTCGCGGTAGAGATATTCGCGCAGAACCTCTGCGCGCGTCATCGGCTGGAGAACAAGAGTGCACTTATCCTTCGTCCACGGTGCGCGGGAAATGATATCCGCTATCAGTTCTCCGCCCATACCTGCAATGACCACACAGTCGTGCGGCTCTATACCGCGAAGTCCGTCTGTCAGAACGGTTTTTATCTTTCCGGAAAGTCCCGCCGCCAAAATCTCACGCCCGGCATTTTCAAGCGGACCTCGGTTTATGTCGCTCGCCGTTATCTTGTTCGCCTTTCCGTGCTGTGCCGCATATATCGAAACATATCCGTGGTCACAGCCACAGTCAACAAGCGTTTCACACGGCGGTATTGACTCTGCAACGCACAAAAGCCTTGCCCCTATGGATTTTCCCAACGTGCTTTCCTCCTTTTTGCCAATATATGAAAAGTGACTGTTAAAAAAGCCGTTGACTTTTTCAACAGTCATACCACACTACCGGGAATAAAATTTACTTACCCTCAAGATGGTTGTTAAGCTTTTCAAGAAGCGCATCAACGTCTACGCCGTGAACCGCACATGCCTGCTCAAGAGTTTCTCCTCTTGCAGACGGGCATCCGAGGCAATGCATACCGATTTCAAAGAAATACGGAGCGCAGGTAACGTCGATATCAAGAATATCACCGATAATGGTGTCCTTTGTAATCTTTGCCATAGCTTATCATCCTTTCGCATATTGATATACTTATTATATATCTACACCGCACATTTTTCAAGAGGATTTTTTATTTTTCTTCTTGCCTATTTCATCGTGAAGAAACGAAAGCGCATCCGCAAGAGTTCCCACGCGGTCAATAAGCCCGATTTCAACGGCCTCTTTACCGTAAATTACCGTACCGACATCCGTCGCAAGCTCGCCCACCTTGAGCATATATTCCCGGAATTTTTCAGCTGACATATTCGAGTTTCGCTCTACAAAACCGGTTATTCTGTCCTGAACGCGTTCAAAATAATTAAACGTCTGCGGTGCGCCGACAACAACTCCGCTCATACGCACGGGATGAATGGTAATTGCCGCAGTCTCCGCAATTATCGAGTGCTTTGCCGCAACGGCAAGCGGAACACCGATTGAATGTCCGCCGCCGAGGATAAGCGATGCCGTCGGCTTTGTCATACCTGCAATAAGCTCTGCAATGGCAAGACCTGCCTCAATATCCCCTCCGACGGTGTTAAGCATAATGAGAAGGCCGTCAATGTCATCATTTTCTTCCACTGCGGCGAGAGTCGGGCATATATGCTCATATTTGGTCGTCTTTGTATCGCTTCCGAGCACGGTATGCCCTTCAATCTGACCTATTATCGTTATGCAATGGATATTTCCAAAGCGGCTTTTCGTCACAATCGAGCCGGTTTCTACTATATCCTCGCGCGTTTCCTTTTTATTTTCATTGTTATCCGCCATTTGCAAACAACCTCCGAGATTTTTTGTTAGTTTCTGCAAATGGAAAGGGAATTATGCAGGAGAAGTGTTCTCATAGATTTGCACATTGTAAACGTTTCCGCGAAAAATCGTTGTAACCAACGAGGACTTTGCATTCGTAATGTCCTCGTTGGTTTTTCTGTTTATAAAATTCTTAAAATCCATTGACATTGTATCGGTATAACGATATAATATAAACACAGATATCGGTATAACGATATAAGAAAGGAAGATGTGTATGCTTACAATATATCACGGTTCGCCTGAAATTGTTAAGAAACCGACCTTTGGACTTGGAAATCCGAGCAATGATTACGGACTTGGTTTTTATTGCACTGAAAACTCAGAGCTTGCAAAGGAGTGGGCTTGTTCATCAGAGACAAGCGGCTATGCAAATAAATACACAATTGACACCAAAGATTTAAAAATTCTTTCACTTACAGGCGGAGAATATAACATACTGAATTGGTTATCTGTTCTTTTGGAAAACAGAAAATTTCGTATTGGCGGAGATGTGGCAAGGCAAGCGAAGGCATATATAGATGATAATTTTTCTATTGATTACAAAAACTATGACATAATAAAGGGTTATCGCGCAGATGATTCTTACTTTTCATTTGCGACAGCATTTTTAAACAGTACCATTTCACTTTCTCAGTTAGAGTCGGCTATGGTTCTTGGAAAACTCGGAGAGCAAATAACCCTGAAAAGTGAAAGATCATTTGAACTTGTTAAGTTTGAAAAAGCAATACCCGCCCGGCAAGAAATATATTACCCAAAAAAACTTGCAAGAGATACGGAGGCACGCAATGAATTCCGAAAGGAAAAAGGCAGAGGGTCTATTGATACTGAGGTTTATATTCTTGATATTATGAGAGAAAGGTGGAAAAATGACGATGAACGCCTACAACGAGTTATACTTGGATGATGCAATGCACAACTTAGCAGATATGTTAGATTATGCTATTTGTGATTTGAATTATGAACCCGATGAATTCTTTTCCTGGTTCATAAATTCGGGCATAGCATCAAAGTTTGAAAAAGGAAACCCTAAATATATAACCGGCATATCGGGAGTAGAGCTTTGCGAGGCAGTTCTTAAAGCAACAAATATTACTCCACCCGACACACCTGCAACAAACCCCGACTTTAAAGGTAAGGAATATTGGGCAGGCTGGGTGCTTGCTTATTATCAGTGGTACTCCGGAAGAAGATTTGAAGATATTGCATCAAACGGTCTGACCATTTCAAAAATAATGTCAATGTATATTCTTCACGAAGCAGATGAGAGCAAATTTGTGGAAGAAGCAGAGAAAATTATAAACAGAAATAAGGCAAATGAAAAAGCAAAGCTCCATAAAATTCGTAAGGCAAGAGGCTTTACTCAAAAAGAGTTAAGTGATGCATCGGGTGTATCGCTGCGTATGATTCAACTGTATGAGCAAAAGCAAAACGATATAAGCAAAGCACAGGTAAATGTGGTCGTAAGTCTTTCCAAAGCATTGGGGTGCGAGGTTGAAGATTTAATCGACTGATTAAAGGGATGAATTTGCCCTTAGAACAGACTTTGTGTTTCAAGCAGCTACTTTATCATTTTAATATAAAAACACTCTTAAAACTCATTTAAAGAGCAAATAAGAGTGTTTTATTATACCCAATAGGGTGTAAACATTTATGCAATTGTGTATTTCTTCGAATACTCCTCAAACTTCGTGCGGAAATCCGGGCTTTCGTTACGGAATGCGCGGATAGATTCGTGAAGATTCATATTGTTGCTTGCCATATCTATTACGCACGCGGCAATATTTGAGCAGTGGTCTGACGTTCTGCCTATATTCGTGAGAAGGTCTGACCAGACAAATCCCGCATCAATTGTACACTCTCCCCGTTGCATCCGTCCGATATGCTGTGCACGGAGCTTCTCTTTGAGAATGTCTATCACCTGCTCAAGTGGCTCTACGCTTAGTGCCGCATCAATATCGTTATCTGCAAACGCGCGGTGTGTAAGCTCTAAAATCTCATTTGCCGCACCCAGGATTACATCAAGCTCGCCCTCTGCAGCTTCTGTGAATTTAATCTTTTTCTCATTCATTTCCTCGGCAGATTTTAAAAGGTTTACACCGTGATCGGAAATTCTCTCAAAGTCACCTATCATACGCAAAAGTTTTGCGGCTTCAGCACTGTCGGCAGCGGAAATCTGCTTGCCGCTGAGCTTCACGAGATATGTTCCTAAAATATCCTCATAATGGTCTGTCTTTTCCTCGGCATCACAAATCTTCTGTGATAGCTCGGAGGAACATCCGTGAAGCGACTCTATACCCCCACGAATAGCGGAAAGAGAGGCATCCATCATTTCAACAACGAGATTGTGGCAGCGCTGGAGCGCGATTGGCGGTGTTGCAAGCAGACGTTCGTCAAGCTCTGCAATCGCATCTTTTTCCTTTCCATCCGGAACAAGGCGGATAACAAGTCTTTCGAGAATACCCGCCATTGGAAAAAGCACAACCGTACAGAAAACATTGAACACAGAATGAGCAACCGCAATGCCGACAAAGCTTGCCGCACTATCGAAAAGCGGCGGACGCAGTGCATATTTTACAATGCTGAAAAGTATAAGGCAGATGGTTGTGCCGATAACGTTGAAGGATAGGTGTACGAGCGCGGCACGTCTTGCGTTTTTGTTCGTGCCGAATGAGGAAAGAATAGCCGTGATACACGTTCCTATGTTCTGTCCCATAATTATCGGTATTGCCGCACCAAAAGAGACTTGTCCCGTTACGGCAAGCGCCTGCAGGATACCAACAGATGCTGAGCTTGACTGGATTATTGCCGTAAGAATTGCACCGGCAAGCACGCCAAGAATCGGATTTTTAAACAGAATAAACATCTGCTGAAACGCCGGAACATCCGCAAGGCCGGAAACCGCATCGCTCATCGTGTCCATACCGAACATAAGCGTTGCAAACCCAAGAAGAATTGTTCCCGTATCGCGACGCTTACTGCTCTTTCCGGTCATCGTCATTATAATGCCGATAAGCGCAAGCACCGGTGTGAACGATGTCGGCTTTAAAAGCTGGAGAAGCAAGTTATCCCCGCTTATGCCGCCAAGCGAAAGAATCCACGCCGTAACCGTTGTTCCGATATTTGCACCCATAATAACGCCGATTGCCTGGCGCAAGGTCATAAGTGCCGAGTTTACAAAACCGACAACCATAACCGTTGTCGCCGAAGAGCTTTGAATAACCGCTGTTACGCAAAGACCGGTAAGAAGTCCTGCAAGCCGGTTTGATGTAAGCCTCCCTAAAAGTGTGCGCAAGGCTCCGCCTGCGCGTCGTTCAAGTGCTTGCCCCATAACGTCCATACCGAACAGGAAAAGGCACAAGCCGCCGAGCATTGTAAGAATGTCGAAAATATCCATTTTTTTCTTTCCTTTCTTTTCTTTCTCTATTTTTTTCAAATTTTCACCAAATATATTATATCCCTTTTTTTGTCAAATTTCAATAAGTTTATCTATAACTTTATTCTGCCCGAAAAAAAGCGGAGACAACAAAAAGAGACGGAGCAAAATTTGCTCCGCCCTGCGTTTGATATTTAAATTTTGTTTCCGGCTACCTGTTTTCTCTGAAATACGGCGTGCCGAGCGAAGCGGGTGCCTGATATTCCCTCTTGTTGCGCATCGTTATAAAGAGCAGAACAAGAACCGTAACGATATACGGTGCCATATCAAGAAGCTGGGCGCTGAATGTTATCGTATGTCCGAAAAGGACAAGTCCGCCCTGAAGCTTGAACGTAAGGCCGCGCACTGCACCAAAAAGGTAAGCTCCGAGGATTGCGCGAAGCGGATTCCACATTGCAAAGATTATCAGCGCAACGGAAATCCAGCCAGCTCCGGCGGTGAGGTCAATCTGCCATCTGCCGACGTATACCATTGAATAGTATCCACCACCGACACCGCAGAGGAAACCGCCAAGCACCGTGTGGACATACTTATGAAGGGTTACGTTTATACCGGATGCATCTGCAGCAGCGGGACTCTCGCCCACTACGCGCGCGTTGAGACCGGTGGTGGTCTTTTTGAAATAGATATAGATGATCACTGCTATGAGGATTGCACCTAAAACAAACGGGCTCTGCTCAAAAAACATTTTGCCGACAATCGGAATATCGGAAAGAACGGGTATCTTGTGTATACCAAGCACCGCATTTATTGAGTCGGGAAGGCTTTTGCCCGATATTGACATACCGATAAGACCTGCCGCGCCGCTACCGAAGGTTGTAAGCGCAAGACCTGTAACAACCTGATTGCCGCGGAGAGTTACCGTTATAATCGCATAGATAAGTGCGCCGAGCGCGCCTGCCGCACCGGATGCCAGAACTGCAAGAAGCGCGTTTCCGGTGTTGTAAGCAACCAAAAATCCCGTTGAAGCGCCGAGAAGCATCATACCCTCAATTCCAAGGCAGTTGTTTCCTACCTTTTCGGTCAGGATTCCTCCGAGCGTGCCGAGAAGCACGTGTGTGCCGAGCGATGCCGTTACCTGCAGAAACAGCGCTGTGGAAATAAGAAATTCTCCCATTTTAGATTACTCTCCTTTCCCCGCACGGCGGACAACCTTATAATTTAAGAAGAACTCACTGCCTAGAACGAAGAAAATGATTACCGCCTGCAGTGCATATATCATTGAAATCGGAAGCCGCATTGAGGTTTCAAGAAAGCTTCCTCCGGCAAGCAATATAGCAAACAGAAACGATGTTACGATAACCGCAGGCGCGGAAAGCCGAGCAAGATACGTTGTTATAACCGCAGTAAAACCAAGGCCGCCTGTAAACTGCTCTGTAAGCGTCTTTTCAACGGCAGAGGACTGAACCATCCCGGCAAGACCGCAAAGAGCACCGGAAAGCATAATTGCAATAACTATGGTTTTGTTTACGTTAATTCCTGCATAACGTGCAGTTGCGGTGCTTTCGCCCAGTACCGATATCTCATATCCGAATTTCGTGCGTGTCATAAGTATGTACACAAAAAGAGTGAGAACAAGTGCGATTATCCATCCTATATGTATTCCGAACACGCTGGGCAAAACCGCATTTGCATCAAAGGTTGCAATTTTCGGCATACCTCCGTCCTCACGCCACGGTCCGTACTGGAGATATGTTATCCAGCGCAATGCAACGTAGTTGAGCATAAGCGTAACAAGCGTTTCGCTGGTTCCGAATTTTGTCTTTAAAAGCGCAGGGATAAGCGCCCATATTCCCCCGCAGACAAGGCCTGCAAGCGCCATGAGCGGAAGAAGAACAGGTGCGGGAAGATACGAGAAATTAAGCGCAAAGTATGCCGCACCGAATGCACCCATGCACATCTGCCCCTCGGCACCGATATTCCAGAACTTCATTTTAAACGCAATAAGCGTGCCAAGAGAAAGAATAACAAGCGGAATTGCCTTGTTGAAGGTTGCACGGACACGATATGCAGAGCCGAGCGCACCCTTTACGAGATTTCCGTAAAACTCAAACGGATTATAGCCTAAAAACGCAACGATAACCGCCGCCGCAAGAAGCGCCGCAACAACAGCAAGAAGCTGTGCCGCAACTGCACGTCCCGGACTGAGCTCCGGCTTCTTTATTATTCGAAACATCAGTGCGCCTCCTTTTCCGGACGGTGGCCGAGCATAAGAAGGCCTACCTCTTCCTTAGTAATTTTCTTCGGGTCAACAATGTCCATAACAGCACCGTCATGCATTACCATAAGTCTGTCACACAATGCAAGCAACACGTCAAGATCCTCACCAATGAACAATACGGCAACGCCCGCTTTTTTCTGTGCATTGAGAATATCATATATATTATAGGACGCACCGATATCAAGACCGCGTACCGGGTATGCCGTGATCAGAAGCTTCGGGTTAAGCTCAACCTCACGGCCCAGAAGAACCTTCTGGATGTTTCCGCCGGAAAGCTTACGCAGGACGTGATTTACCGACGGTGTTTTAACATCATAGCGTTCTACAATCTCTTCTGCCCTTTTTTTGCTCTCCTTGCGGTCAACAAAAATTCCTTTGTTTTTGCGGAATGACCGGAGAAGAACATTGTTTGTTATATCCATTCCGGCGACAAGCCCCATACCGAGCCTGTCCTCAGGAACAAACGACATACTGACACCGCGGCGCAAAATATCAATCGGCGAAAGTCCAAGAATTTCCTCATCAAGAAACTTCACGCTGCCTTCGCTTGATTTTTCCATACCTGCGATGATTTCGCAAAGCTCCTTCTGCCCGCTTCCCGCAATTCCCGCAACACCGAATATCTCACCACCGTAAACGGAAAAGCTCATTTTGCTGAGCATGTTCCTGCCAAGCTCGTTCCTGCAGGAAAGTTCTGACACCTCAAGCACGGGTTTTTCGGATCTTTTCGGCTCTTCACGCGTGATTTCAAGCTCAACTGCCTTTCCGACCATCATTTCCGTAAGAAGCTGCGGATTTGTTTCCGATGTG
>JAZLCV010000003.1:0-10701 GCA_045614365.1 Eubacteriales bacterium
GTATTTCCGCATAAAAATAAGCAGGACGGCTTTTCAACCTGTGCTGTCCCGCTCTCCCCGTATATATCGTTGTTATGCTTTTGCAACAAAGTCTTCTGCAACATCACGCAGGTGCACCGGACTGAGTTTCAGTCTGTTGCACTGTGCGCAAAGCTTTTTCACGGAAATATATGTACATCCGATATCGGGCACCTGCGCAATCTCACTCCCGTTTTCAAGCGCTTTTATACCGTATGCAGTATATTTCTTACCTTCCTCGCTGATTAAACTTTCTTTTATCACTTTATACTTTACCATCGCAGCCATCCCTTCTTGCAACTTTTTAGGTTAGTTGTCAGTCAAAAAAAATCTCAGCGGGGTTATCAACGCCAAGTTTTTCTGCAATATACTCCGCCTCAACTATTCCTATTGTATTCACTTTGATCTTTTTTTCTAATGTCTTCGACGACAAACCGAGTTCCCAGGCAATTTCTTCAAAGCACAGGCCTTTTTCCGAAATTGCTTTTTTCACTTTAGCGACGCTCATTACAATGACACATCCTTGCGTTGTTTTCTTATGTCTGTTATATAATAACACATCTCCTGTAACTTCGCAAGTCAAAAAAGCAAAATTTATCATTTTTCTTGCAAATCATCAAAAATTATGTTACAATATATTATGTAGAAGTGGGTGATATAATGGAAACAACAGGAGAAAGAATAAAGAGGTATCGGGAAGCATCCGGTATGACACAAGAAGAGCTTGCCGCCAAAATCAAAACCTCTCCCCAAAATATTTACAAATATGAAAAGGGCATAATTCACAATATACCTATGAAAAGAATACAGGCGCTTTCCGAAGTTTTCGGTATCACTCCATCACAGCTTGTCGGTTGGGGTGCAGAATCCCCGGCACAAGCCGAACATTCTTCCATCCTTGAGCCTGTTGAAATTACAACGCTCTCCGAAGACGAAAAAACGCTTATCACCCTATTCCGAAAAAAAGACCGTTCTTATCAGAAAGCGTTTCTGCGTATTCTCGGAGATAATTCTGAATATGACCATGAACCGATGTACGAAAGCGTTTCCCGCTCGCCATACTTAAGGCTTGCATCAGAAATGCCGCCTTATAAATTCCGGAATGATAATAAAAACAATAAATAATTTCAGATATACCAATAATAATGTTGCCATGGGGCCCCCCCATGACAACATTATTTTATTATATAACGAACTCAATTTTCATCATCTTTCGCGTGTTTCATATACTCCGTCGGTGCATCCCCCTTAATGCGTTTGAACACAGTGCTGAAGTAGTTCTGATTTGAAAAGCCAAGCAATGCGGCAATCTCCTTAACGCTCCTTCCGCTTTTTAAAAGGCGCGTTGCCTCCGCAATTTTCATATGGTTAAAATATTGCATAACGCCGATTCCTGCATATTTCGAAAACGTCTTTTTCAGATTTATCTCACTCATGCCGCACATTCTCGCTATATCTGCAACCGAAAGACTCTTGTCAATATTATTTTCAAGCACTGTAACTATAACGTTGTAATTTCTCGCTGTTCCCGTGCTTTTCGCCACCTTTTGCACCGAGCGCTGAGACAAGGTTTGAAGAAGAAACATTTCAAGGTCTTTTAGTGCAATCTGGCTGTCAAGACAGGCAGAATTTTTTATTTTCTTCACGCATCCACCGTCAAAAACGAACGCGGTTTCTATCTCCGAAAGAACGCGTTTTGGTATTTCCATATTCCGAACCTCAAAAAGCTTTGACGAATATTCCGGCACATTGAACGCTGCAAAGCTGAAAATTATTATTTCAGGACACGATCCCCCCTCACTCCACAGCCTGTGAAACTCCATCGGCGCATGGATAATTGCCTGCCCTTTTTCAAGAAGAAAAACGCCATTTCCCGAGGTTATGCCAATCTCGCCGTCAAGAACAATAACAATTTCCCAGAAATTATGAGATTCGCCTTCAAAGAAAAAATGGCTGTCACATTTCTTTGAAAATGCCGTATATATTTTTTTAATCTGAAACACATTTCTTATTTCTTCTGTACTGAACACAACGCCACTACCTTTATACAAATTTATATATAATATATACTTTTTCATATATACTTTTACTTTTGTATACGCTATTATATTATCATACAGACCACTCACGGTCAATACTGATTTTATTAAGGATTGAAAAAACATGAAGCTTTCTCTTTATTGCGGAGTATCAAAAATGATAAGAGAGCACGGCTGGGAAGCAGCAGCAAAAGAGGCATTGAATCTCGGATGCAACATGCTTGAGACGATTGATACCCCTCATGCTCCCGAAAAACCGCTTCTCGGCAACATCGAACAGGTGCGTGAGATACGCAGACTTCTGGATTCTCTCGGTGTTTCGATATCGTGTTGTTCTGTATTTGCAAATTTATACAACTCTCCGGAAACAATCAGCTTTCTAAAAACATACGCAGAGCTTGCGGCAGAGATAGGCTCACCTTTTCTCCATCACACCCTGCTTCCGTGGATTGAGCCGTGCGATGAAATCCCCGAAGCAGATGAAGCAATTGAATGCGCAGTTTCAGCAGCAGAAGAAATTGCAAATCACGCGGCGAAGTTCGGCATAACCTGTCTGTATGAAGGACAAGGACTTATAACCAACGGAATTGTCGGATATCACAAGTTTTTTGACGAGATGAAGAGAAGATGCAAGAATGTCGGCGTTTGCGGGGATATAGGAAACACTCTTTTCGTCGATGTCGCACCGAAGGATTTTTTCAGTGAATTTATAAGCGACATAAAGCATGTTCACGTAAAGGAGTATAAACGTTTTCCATCCACTGCAGATAAAAAGCAGGGATTTATGTGCACTCGTGACGGTTCATATATTGCCGACGTCCCGCTCGGCACGGGGATCTGCGAAATAGACGAATGTATGAAAACACTGACGGATGCAGGGTACAACAGTGTTGTTTCAATCGAATCTATGGACCCGCCTCCGGCAGTTGCATATATGAAAAATACATATGAAACAATTTTCAGATAACAGGAGTGATAAATAATATGGCATACACAAATTCAATCGGCGTCGTTCAGGAGCTTTCTCACTTTTTCAATGCCGCAGAAACAGATTTGCTCGATATGATGATTGACGCCGGTGTAGAAACCGTTCAGGTAATTGCAAACACAAGCATACCGAATCTTGTGACGGAAGAAAACGCAGAAAAGCTTCTCCGTATGACTGATGGAAAAATCCGCATAACATCAGTCTGGGGAATGTGGAGCGGTCCGCGAAAATGGGATTTCATCGACGGCCCGGCAACGCTCGGTCTTGTTCCCGATGCATATCGTGCCCAGCGGCTCCGTGATCTCTGCCGATGCGCTGACTTTGCCCGCACACTCGGCGTTCGCGATATGGCAACTCATGTAGGCTTCGTTCCCGAGCAACCGTGCTATCCGGGATATCGTGAGCTTGTATCAGCAGTGCGCTATATTGCAGAATATTGCGCCGAACGAGATTTGTATTTCAACTTTGAAACCGGGCAGGAAACTCCTGTAACGCTTATGCGCCTTTTTTCCGATGTCGGCATGGATAACCTCGGCGTAAATCTTGATCCCGCAAACCTCATCCTCTACGGACGCGGAAATCCGATTGATGCAATTGACATCTACGGCAATAAAATCCGTGGTGCACACATGAAGGATGGCGATTATCCAAAAGGAAATTTCCACGAACTCGGTAACGAGCGCGTTGTCGGTGAAGGAACCGTTAATTATCCTATATTTCTCCCAAAGCTTCTTGCAAGCGGTTACACAGGCGACCTCTATATCGAGCGCGAAATATCAGGAGCAGAACGCGCAGAGGACGTTAAGAAAACAGTGGAATATTTAAAGAGCTTAATGGGGTGATTTTGTTATGTACAGATATGCAATAATAGGCTTCGGAGGACTGGGAAAGCTTCATCTCGGCAACCTTATAAAGCTTGAAAAAGAACGTGGGGACATAAAGCTCTGCGCTCTTTGCGGAGCAGATCCCGAGAGCTTTAAATCAAACGTAAGGCTCAACATTGGTGATGTTGACATCAGCTCAATTGACTTTTCCTCCTGCGGATTCTATCAGGATTATAAAGAGCTTATAGATAAAGAAAAACCGGATTTTATTCTATCAACACTGCCTACATATTTGCACGAGGAAGTTGCCGTTTACGCACTTTCAAACGGCGTTCATGTATTTTCAGAAAAGCCGATGGCGTTGTCTGCCGAAAGCTGCAAAAATATGATCGATACAGCCAAAAAAAACAACAAAACACTTATGATAGGTCAGTGTTTGCGTTTTGACGGAGCATACCGCAAAATCAAGCAGTACATAGATGAGAAACCCTTCGGCAAGGTGTGCCGTGCAGAGTTCACGCGCTATTCGCAGACTCCGACCTGGACATGGAACAACTGGATTCTGGATCCCAAAATGAGCGGCGGTTGCATCCTTGATATGCACATTCACGACGTTGATCTCATAAACTATCTTTTCGGTCTTCCCATCTCAGTAAGCTCTGTAATTACCGAAAACAAAATCGAACTCGAATCTGTGTTTACACGTTATTTCTATGACGGCTTTCTCGTCACATCGGCAGCAGACTGGTCTTTCCCCCAAAGCTTCCCGTTCACTTCCGGGTGCCTGATAAACTTTGAAAAAGCAACAGTGCGCCTCTCTGACAGCAGGCTCACCATATATACAGATGACGATAACCGAGATGTTGAGCTTACCTCAAGAGATTGCTATATGGATGAAATAAGGGCATTCCTTGAAGAAATCTTCGACGGCAAAACGTGCAAAATAACGTCTGCAGAATCTGTCAGTAAATCAATCTCACTTGCACTTTGCGAAGTTGAATCTGCAAAAATTGGCGAAACTATCTTCCTTTAATATCGTTGTATAAAACAGTACCGGCTAAGAATGAGCATTCATTCTTAGCCGGGTGTTTTTCGTTAAAGATATGTATTCAAATAAGTTTCAAAGACACCGTCAGGAACCAGACTACCTCCCGTTGCCCATAATATCTGAACGGCGTTATTTAACACATTTTCAGTCAAACCGTTATCCTCGCAATACCGGCGGGCTCGCCTATGCGTTCTGAAAGAGCATATTCCCTCAAACACAGCACAGCTTGACGGCTCAATTCTTATTTCTTCACTTTCATACAGCATTCTGAGATAATCATAAAGCTTTGCATCCTCTACCGTAAACTCGCCCGAAACAAGATTTGTCATCATTCTCGTTGCAAATCCGGAAGGCGAAGCGCACGCAAGCCCATCCGCTTCGGTGATACCGCATATTCCAAAATCACGAACATTTGCCTTTTCATGCTTTTGAGTTGCAATTCCCAAAAGCAGTGATGGGCATAATACAGGCTCCACAAAAAAGCAATGTACAGCATCGCCGAATACGCGCTTTAATCCATAGCATATACCACCCGGAGCCCCGCCCACTCCCGCCGGAATATAAACTACGAGCGGCTTTTCAGAACTGATTTTCAAACCTGCTTCTTCCAATTGTTCTTTCAGTCTTTTGGCGGCAACTGCATAACCGATAAATAAATCAACAGATTTTTCATCATCAACAAAATAGCTCTTCGGATCTTTATCCGATTGTGCTCTCCCTTGTGCTACGGCATATGAATAATCGTCTGCATACTCCAGAACCTCAACACCTTTTTTTCTCAGCATATCCTTTTTCCACTGCTTCGCATCGGCAGACATATGGATTTTCACTTTGAACCCGAGAGTTGCGCTTATGATACCTATAGACAACCCGAGGTTTCCGGTAGAACCGACCTGAACCGTATATTCACCAAGAAATTTTCTGATTTTTTCATCAGCAAATTTCTCGTAATTGTCGCTTTCGTCAATCAATCCGTGCTTTAGCGCCAGATCCTCCGCGTGCTTTAACACCTCATAAATCCCGCCTCTTGCCTTTATCGATCCCACAACGGCAAGATGGCTATCCATCTTCAAAAACACCTTTCCGGGAATGTTGCAACCACGCGCTTTCTCAAGCCTGCCTTTCATTGCGGAAATCTCAGAAAGCTTTGATTCTATAATTCCCCGATTCGCACTTGTTTCCGGAAAACATTTTTGAATAAACGGTGCAAAACGCAAAAGGCGCCCCTCTGCATCCTCAATGTCAACATCTGACACAACAAGCTCACCGACGGATTTTATCATATCGAACGGAAGCTTGTATGGATTTATCCAACACGTTTCTTTACAATCGGAAATTTCTCTTATCACACAGTTGTTATCTTCAAAATTAATCATAAAAAGCAACACCCCTCAGCAATAATAATAACAGAATTATATCACACCAATATAAATGATACAATTGACTTTTTTTGCTTTTTGTTGTACAATCTTGTCATAAGGAGGTTGCCACATGAACAAATCCTTTGAGAAATCCTGCTTTAATAACAACAATCTGTTTCAACTCCATCATTTGAAAGGTTCCAACATCACTCACGCATATTCCGCCGAGCCGCATTACGATACCCATCTTACGGTAGCTTATTTCAAACACTTTTGCGGAAATATAAAAATCGAGGGAACCCGGACTGAGCTTAGTGACGGAGATATTATTCTTCTCAACCACAACGAGATACATTGCGTTTTCCCTGACGATAATAAATTCTGCGAACGAATTACATTATATATCAGTGAAAACATTCTTAAAATCTTCCCATCCGCCCCGACCGAGCTTTTCGACTCCTTCCGCAGGCGCCCGTTAGGAAAAGATAATTTTATTCCGGCAAAAACCGTAAGTTCACTCGGAATAGATAAGCAGCTGGAAGATATATATATTCTTTGTGCAAATCCCTCCCCCTCAAATGAGGCTTTGGGAATCTGCAAAACCGTTGAGCTTATGAGCATGCTGAACAAAGCGATTATACCGGAAAATAATGCGGTTATTTCCGACAGCGCAGATGTTCCCACCATAAACAAAATCATAAAATACCTCGGCGAACATTTTCCCGAAGATATAACCTGCGACGAAATCGCTGCAAAATTTAATATCAGCAAGTTTCATATGGAAAAGATCTTCAAATCCAAAACCGGCATCTCTCCCTGGTGCTATGTGATAAAGCGTCGGCTCTTATTTTTCAACGATCTGATAAAAATGGGTTGCGGGGCCGAAGAGGCCTGTTATAAATGCGGTTTTAAAAACTATTCAAACTTCTATCGTCTGTATAAAAAACACACAGGAATGTCTCCATCGGAATTTAAGCAGCATCTGAAATGAAATATAATTTGCACTCCGGAGATGCAAATCTCCAAAGTAATCCTTTTGGGCTCTTTGTCAATAGTTGGGGTAAAGAGCCGTTATTACGCACGCTGAGCGCACAAGCACGCAAAAACAGGACTCGAAAGAGTCCTGTTTTTGTGTATATTCTTATTCTCTTACCAAACACGCTTTCCGTTTACGACGGTCATAGCTGCGCGGATTGCGGGAATTTCGTCTTCAGGGCAGGTGAAGTAGTTGTTATCGAGCACTGCAAAGTCTGCAAACTTTCCCACTTCAAGCGTGCCAAGGCTCTCTTCATCAAAGCAGACGCGTGCAGCTTCTCGGGTGTAAGATGCAAGTGCATCATCACGGCTTATTGCAGATTCTGCGCCGTACGCCTTGCCGTCACGTGCACGGCAGGTGGACATATTGTACATACCCATAAACGGGTTGTAGGGGTTTACGGATTCGTTCGGGTCATGCTTTACCATGTGGTCACTTCCCGCCGCGGCAAGGTCAGCCTTGAGGATAGTGCTGTACTTCATAAAGCGCTCAACCTCCTTGGGATGAAGGAAAAGCTCAACTCTGTGGGCATCCATATAGTGCCATGCAGGCTGGAAAAGAACAGCTATTCCCATTGAGTTTGCATCTTCGATTGCAGCATCGTCCATAAAGTCTGCATGGATAAGGCTGTGGCGCTCACCCTTGATCTTGCTTTCAGTGTCTACAATTTTATATGCATCAAGAAGGCGGCGGCTTGCTCCGCTTCCTACGCAGTGTGCGCCATACTGAAGCCCATATTTTCTTGCAAGACGGATTTTATCTGCAAGCTGCTCTTTTGTAAGGAAAATCATGCCACAATCATCCTTACCCTCGGTATCTATACCAAAAATTTCTTCCATGTTATGGTAGGGATATTCCATATATGATGTTGCTGTTAAAAATCCTCCGTCGAGAAAATCCTTGGCAAAGTGCAAACGCCCGAAATCAGAACTTCCCGTATCTATTGATTTTGCATCTTCACAAATTTCATCCGCTGCCGCAACTGTGTAGCGGACACGCACAGTCTGCTTACCGTCCTTATAAAGCCGCGACATTCTCCGCATATCATCCGGTGAACACATAGCATCAATTGCATAGGTCATACCGCACTTATTATACTCATGCATAAGGCGCACAAGCGCATCGTCCTGATCGCCTTTATCAATATAGAAAAACTGATTCAGATACGGCTTTGCACCGGCAAGCACACCGGTGGGATTCCCATTTTTGTCATACATTGCGCGGGCACCCGGATTCATCTTATCAAGCTCAATTATCCGAAGTGCTGCACTGTTTACCTGTGCAGAATAATGACCATTTACAATAACAGGATTATCAGGGGAAACGGCATCAAGTTCTTCAAGTGTCGGATAGCGAAGCTCATCAAGGCGCAGCGGATATGCATTCTTATAAATTATCCACTCACCTTTTTCCGCTTTCTTCACGCGCTCTGAAAGATCTGCAAGAAGTTCTTTATTGCTCAGCGGCGCCGGAAGAACAGTTGTCATTTCGCTGTATGCCGACCAGCAAAGATGCGTGTGTGTATCGGCAATTCCCGGAATAACGCATTTCCCGCCAAGGTCAACTATTTCAGCATCAAGATATTTTTTTACCAAAGCATCGCTGTCGCCTGTATCTGCAATCTTACCCTTGTTCTCAAGGAGAGCAGAGAAAACATCAAGCGATTTATTCATCGCGTGAAATTCACCGTTTATGTAAAGTTTCATATTCGTTTACCTCAATTATATGCCACATCGCGTGCGCACCTTATAAAAGGGCGCACGCGAAAGGTTATTTTAAATCTTGAATTATGCCTTGATACCAAGGTCGATCATCTCAATATTGCCGTTCGGGCAACGGTTGTAGCACATTCCGCAAGCAACGCACTTATCCTTGTTGATCTGCATTGTGTCATCAGCGACAACGTCAACAGCAAAGTCTGTGCATATTGTCTTACAGAGCTGGCAGCCCTCACCGCATCCGCACTTTAAGCAGCGGGAAGCTTCCTTGACAGCCTCATCCTCTGTCATTACGCGGCGGAAGGTGTCGAAGTTGCGAACTCTTTCTGCGCCTGCCTTTGTATCGAGGTCAACAGCTGCGTTATCTGTGAAGTACGGGTTACGACGGAGAACTGCATACGGGTCAACCGTATCTGCGATCTTGACAACCTCAATTGTCGGGTTACCGCCAGAGAGGTCAAAGTCGATGCAGTAAGCAGCGCGACGACCGTCAGCAACAGCAGAGATGATGTTGCGAACCTCAACAGCGTCACCGCCGGCATAGATGAATCCGTCAACAGAGTTGCACTCGTCAACCTTGATCATACCGCTTCTTGTTGTTGCAAGGCCTTCTGTTGCGCATGTGCACGGAACCTGACCGATAGCAGCAACAACGGTGTCGCACTTAAGTGTGAACTCCGCACCGCAAACAGCTTCAGGGCTGCGGCGACCGCTTGCATCGGACTCACCGAGAACCTGAGTTGTCATCTTAATAGCAGAAACCTTGCCGTTCTTTGCAACGATTTCAGTCGGAGCAACGAGGTACATAATCTTTACGCCCTCTGCCTCTGCCTCTGCGATTTCCTCTGCAGTTGCCGGCATTTCGTCGCGTGTGCGGCGATAAGCGATATAAACGTTCTTTGCACCGAGACGGCGAGCTGTACGTGCAGCGTCAACAGCAGTAAATCCACCACCGAGGATAACAACGTCATCACCGATTGCAATCTTCTTGCCGTCATATACATCCTTAAGGAAGTCAACAGCGTTGTAAACGCCCTTTGCGTCCTCACCTGCAATACCCGGAAGACGTCCTGCCTGAGCACCGACACCAAGGAATACAGAAGCATATCCTTCAGCCTTAAGGCTCTCTGCAGTGATGTCGCGACCAAACATTACGCCGGTCTTGAACTCTACGCCGAGTTCCTTGAGAATTGCGATTTCATCGTCGATAAGGCTCTTATCGAGACGGAAGTTCGGGATAGCAAAGCGGAGCATACCGCCGAGATAGCTTTCCTTTTCAAATACTGTTACGCTATATCCTGCCTTTGCAAGGTAGAATGCAGCGGAGATACCTGCAGGTCCGGAACCGATAACAGCAATCTTCTTGCCGTTTGCCTTTTCCTTAACGAGATCCGGCTTCCAGCCGTTCTTCTTAGCCTGCTCGAGAGTAAATCTCTTAAGGTCACGAATCTGGATTGCGCGGCCTGTGATACCGCGGGTACATGAAAGCTCACACGGATGGCTGCAGACTACGCCGCAGATACCCATAAGCGGAGCTGCACCGACGATAAGCTCGTAAGCGCGCTTATAATCCTTCTTCGCAATCATATTGACATAAGCCTGTGCCGGAACGTTAGCCGGGCAAGCAGTCTTACACGGAGCTGCGAGAGATCCCTTAATATGTGAATAG
>JAZLCV010000004.1:0-17952 GCA_045614365.1 Eubacteriales bacterium
TCGGATGCAAGGAAAACTGCAGGTCCGACGAGGTCTTCCGGATCACCCCAGCGCGCTGCCGGAGTCTTAGCGATGATGAACTGGTCAAACGGATGACGGCTGCCGTCCGGCTGCTTCTCGCGAAGCGGAGCAGTCTGCGGAGTTGCGATGTAACCCGGGCCGATGCCGTTACACTGCATGTTGTATTCGCCATACTCAGAGCAGATATTACGTGTGAGCATCTTAAGTCCGCCCTTTGCAGCAGCGTAAGCCGAAACAGTCTCACGGCCAAGCTCGCTCATCATTGAGCAGATGTTGATAATCTTGCCGTGTCCCTTCTTAATCATGGACGGGATAACAGCCTTTGATACGATGAACGGAGCGTTGAGGTCAACATCGATAACCTTACGGAAATCTTCTGCGCTCATTTCGCACATCGGGATTCTCTTGATGATACCTGCGTTGTTTACGAGGATGTCGATAACGCCGACTTCCTTTTCAATCTTTGCAACAAGCTCATTTACAGCAGCTTCGTTTGTTACGTCGCAGACATAGCCTTTAGCATCAATGCCGTCAGCCTTATACGCTGCAAGTCCCTTGTCAACAAGCTCCTGATTGATGTCGTTGAAAACAATCTTTGCGCCTGCATTTGCAAATCCCTTTGCAAGTGCATAACCGATACCGTAGGATGCGCCCGTTACGAGAGCAACCTTACCCGTGAGATCAAACATATTATTCATTTTAGAACAGCTCCTTCATTCCGACATGGTCCATGTCGGTAAATTCCTGATTTTCTCCGCACATTGCCCAGATAAAGGAATATGCGCGTGTGCCTACGCCGGCGTGGATTGACCAGCTCGGGCTGATAACAGCTTCTTCGTTACGCATTACGATGTGGCGTGTTTCATTCGGCTCACCCATCATATGGAAAACAACATCATCCTCCTGCATATCGAGGTAGAGATAAACCTCCATACGGCGATCGTGCGTGTGGCACGGCATTGTGTTCCAGTTTGAACCTGTTTCAAGGTTAGTAAGACCCATTGCAAGCTGACAGCTCTGCATAACCTCGGGATGAATGTACTGGTTGATAACACGGTGGTTGCACTCCTCCGGACTTCCGCAGGGAACCTTCTTTGCCTTTGTGATGTCAATCTTCACTGTCGGGTATTCCTTGTGAGCCGGGCAGGAAGAGATGTAGAATTTCGGCGGATCGTTCTCGTCAACACACTTGAATGTGATTTCACGGTTTCCGCGGCCGATGTAGATGCCGTCACGCGGGTTCATTTCATACTCAACGCCGTCAACGGTGATGATACCCTTGCCGCCGATGTTGATGCAGCCCATCTCACGGCGTTCGAGGAAGTAGTCTGCCGCAAGTTCTTTACCTGCCTCAAGGCGAAGCTCCTGATAAATCGGCATTGCGCCTGCTGTGATAATTCTGTCGATATGGCTGTAAACCATACGGATGTTATCCTTTGTAAAGAGCTTTGAAATGTGGAACTCTTCGCGAAGGCGTTCAGTTGTGTAATGCTTCATGTCGCGCGGGTTTGATGCGTTTCTGATTTCCATTTTACTTAAATCCTCCTTGATATATTTTCCGTAAACCTCAACCTCACAAAGCGCCGCCCAAGAAAGCGGGAAGGTCGCCTGACGGAAGTTTTTGAGATTGACGGTTTTTGTCTTTATTACCTCAGGCAGAATAAGCTCCTGTCCTTTTTCGGTCTTTTCAAATTCGGCGGTATAAACTTCACCGCCATCAAATATAACGTCCACGCTCTTCCAGTATGTATCGTGCGGAAAATCTGCGCGGAGGAAGAACACAAGCTTCTCAACCTCAACCGGTGCACCGAAATCAAGCTTATATTCAAGATCCTCTCTCGCACCTCCTGCCCATGAATGGAATGGGTAAGCGCCGTGACCTGTGTTTTCACGCATACCGTCTATCGCGTTGCGCTCAAAGAAAGTCGGATTGTCACGAGTTACGAAATTTGCAGATGCGTGCGGGAAGTATTTTTTCTGACCGCGGACATCATATGGGTTTAGCGCAATATTGCGCGTTCCGTAAATCTCCTCTTCTGTCGGCTCACTGACCTGAATTTTGTGACCGGTACCCGCAAAGGAATACTCGGAATACATCTTTCGCAGATTCCCGAACGGAATTTCATACTCCAACCTGCCCTGCGGATTGTATATAATCGCATCTCCAAGCACAGAGTCAAGCTGGATTTTGATGAACTCACAAAGCGGAGCTGAAACGCATATCTTCGTGCCCTCTTCATAAACGCCGTCATAAACAACGTCTATCTCCTTTGCGGACTCCGAAAACAGCACCTCGCCGCTTTTGTTGATTATTTTTAATTCCATAGCGGTATTTCTCCTTTCTCTTTTGGTAGGATATACCTTATTATATATAATATCACTCCCATTGAGAAAAATCTATGCCGAAATGACCTTTTTCTGTGCAAAAAACGCCAAATCCCCCTTTACTTCCGAAAGTAAGTATGTTAAAATTATATACGAGGTGATAAATCCGTGAACATCAAAGAAAACATTTTGCTGGGAAAACTGAATATAGTGGACTTTCCCGAAGATTTTCCCGCAGTGCATTATACATGTGAAAAGAAATACAAGACGGTTGAGGATATGCAATTTCACAACCACTTTGAGTTTGGTATATGCCTTGAAGGTCAGGGGATCTTTTTCATCGGCAATAAGATGATTCCGTTTGCACAAGGGAATGTTTCAATCATCCCGCCCGGCACGCCACACTTTGCACAAAGCCTTGATGCGCACCCAAGTCTGTGGTTGTTTATAGCTTTTGATCTGAAAATTACCACTTTCCCAACCGAAGATATCACTCCGAACATCGTATACGACAAAGCTATGGAACAGCTTCTGCATCTGGTTGCAGATGAACTGACCACACGCAAAGGCGGTTTCAGCTTTGCAACAGCATCACTGCTTGACGTACTTCTTGTGCGCGCACACAGGCTTAATGCAGATGCGCCCACCTTTTTCACATACAGTGATGGTTTATCGTCCGTATATCCGGCAATTGAGTATATCACACAGCACTATCCGGAAAACATAGAGGTAGAAACTCTTGCCTCTCTCTGCAGTATGAGCCTTACCCATTTCCGCCGGTGCTTTGTGTCGGTTACGGGAATGACGCCCCTGCGATATCTTCTTATAATGCGTCTTCGTATGGCAAGCGTTCTTCTTCGCCGTACCGATAGGAAAATATCTGATATCGCACTTGACGTCGGATACAACACTCTTTCCTCCTTCAACCGCCATTTTAAAGAAAACTATAAAATGAGCCCGAAGGACTACCGCACAGCGGAAGAAATAAAGTTTTGAATGAATATATTAATCAGCGCGGTGCTTTTGCACCGCGCTGATGTTTCATCAGTCTTTATATTCCATTCCGGCGTTGATTGCCTTGAGGTTTATATCTAAAAGGTTTGCACGCTTTGCTGAAACGACTTTCTTGAGAGAATCCTCTATATTGTCCGTACGCATCCCGCTCTCCTTCATAAGCTTGCCGGTGATAATCATATTTGCAAGCGTCGGAGCTTCCATTTCCTGTGCCATCTTCGTTGCGGGAACATAGAATACCTTGACGTCTGTTCTCTTTACCTTTCGTTCAATGAGAGTAGAGTCAACGATAATCATTCCGCCCGGAACAACTGCATCCTCGTACTTATCGAGAGACGGAAGATTCATTGCAACAAGAACATCGGGGCTTGAAACAATCGGTGAACCAACCGGTTCATCCGAGAGAATAACGCTGCAGTTAGCAGTACCGCCGCGCATTTCCGGGCCGTAAGATGGAAGCCAGCTGAGCTGTTTTCCTTCGATAAGACCCTTATATGCAAGGAACTTTCCAGCAAAGAGGATGCCCTGACCGCCGAAGCCGGCGAGAAGAATCTGTGTTGTCATGGTTATTTTTCCTCCTTCTGTGCGCTCTTGTCTTTGTAAACGCCGAGCGGATAATACGGAATCATATTCTCGTCAACCCACTTGAGTGCGTCGTTCGGAGTCATACCCCAGTTTGTCGGGCAGGTTGAAACAACCTCGATAAGAGAGAAGCCCTTACCCTCAACCTGGTTCTTGAATGCCTTGAGGATAGTCTTACCGGCTGCTTTAACGTTCTTTACGCTGTTTACGGCAACGCGCTCGATATACTCAGGGCCGTCAAGAGTGGAAAGCATTTCGCTTACTCTTATCGGATAACCGGCTGTTGTAACATCACGTCCGTACGGAGAGGTCTGTGTGACCTGACCCGGGAGAGATGTAGGAGCCATCTGACCACCGGTCATTCCGTAAATTGCATTGTTTACGAAGATAACAGTGATGTTTTCGTTTCTCGCCGCTGCGTGAACAGTTTCTGCCATACCGATTGATGCAAGGTCACCATCGCCCTGATATGTAAAGATAACGTTCTCAGGGAATGCGCGCTTAAGACCTGTTGCAACAGCGGGAGCACGGCCGTGAGCCGCCTCAACCATATCGCATGAAAAATAATCATATGCCATAACGGAGCATCCGACCGGTGCAACACCAATCGACTTGCCCTCAACGCCGAGTGCATCAATTGCTTCTGCAACAAGGCGGTGAATTATACCGTGGGTGCAACCCGGGCAGTAATGAAGCGGTGCATCCGTTAAAGCCTTCGGTTTCTGAAATACTACTGCCATTATTTGCAACCTCCCTTGACTTCTTCAATCTTTGCGAGAACTTCTTCCGGAGACGGAATCATACCGCCTACGCGGTTGCAGAGGTAAACCGGCTTCTTGCATTCTGTTGCAAGGCGGATATCCTCAATCATCTGTCCCATAGAAAGCTCAACGCTGATAAATGCCTTTACCGTCTTTGCAGCTTCTGCAAGAGGCGCTTTCGGGAACGGCCAAAGTGTAATCGGGCGGATCATACCGACCTTAACGCCGTTCTTACGTGCGGCAACGACTGCATTCTTTGCAACACGTGCAGCAATACCGAATGCTACAACGCAATATTCTGCATCGTCCATCATAAAGCTTTCGTATCTTGTTTCGTTCTCTTCTATTGTCTTATATCTCTCATAACGCTCGACATTCTTCTGCTCAAGCTCTTCCGGCTTTAAGTAGAGAGAATTGATGATGTTGTGAGCACGCTTTCCTTCCGTGCCGGTGACAGCCCACGACTTATCAATTGTCGCAGAGCTTTCCTCCGGAAGAGACACAGGCTCCATCATCTGACCGAGAGTTCCATCGGAAAGAAGCATAGACGGCATACGATATTTCTCTGCAAGTTCAAATGCAAGAGCTGTCATATCAGCCATTTCCTGAACCGATTCCGGAGCAAGAACGATAAGGCGATAGTCACCATGGCCGCCGCCCTTTACAGACTGGAAGTAATCCGACTGTGACGGCTGAATGCCGCCGAGACCCGGACCGCCGCGCTGAACGTTTACGATAAGTGCCGGAAGGTCTGCACCTGCGATATAGGAGATCCCCTCCTGCTTAAGCGAAATACCGGGGCTGGATGACGAGGTCATAACTCTCTTTCCTGTTCCGGCAACGCCGTATACCATATTAATTGCGGAAATTTCACTTTCTGCCTGAAGGAATGTTCCTCCGATTTTCGGCATTCTCTTTGCCATATACGCCGCGACCTCGGTCTGCGGTGTTATGGGATAGCCGAAGTAATGACGGCAACCTGCACGAATAGCAGCCTCCGCAATTGCTTCGTTACCTTTCATCAATACTTTTTCTGCCATTTTTCCTCACACCTCACTTTTCTACCGTAATTACGCAATCCGGACACATAGTAGCACAGAATGCGCAAGCAATACACTTCTCCTGATCTGTTATCTCAGCGGGAGAGTGACCTTTTTTGTTTATTTTGTCTTTTGCAAGAGCAATGATGCCCTTCGGGCATGCCGTGACACAGAGTCCGCAACCCTTACAGAGGTCTGTGTCGAATGTTACTTTAGCCATGATAACACCCCTTTATTTTAAAATAATTTTTTCTGTAAATTAAGCGGGAAAATATCCGTATTATCGCCGCAAATACGCTCATCCGCAGTTGTCATAACAACCGGAACACCGCAGAGATCAGAAAGCTTTTCTGCAAACTCTGCTGTTTTCAGGACATCGGAAAGCGCAGTCTCCGCACCGATATTAGAATTGTTCACAATACCGGTAAACGGAATCTGTGCTGCCGCCTCAATCTCACGAAAAACCTCATAGGCTTCTTCTGCGCTTCGGGTAAGCGGGCGATAAAAGTTTGCAACAAAAAGATTTGCGAAATTTCCTTCCTCAAGGATGTACGGACGGTATCTGCCGAGAGCGTATGCACCTCTGTCATCTCCGCCGATATCCATAACCACCTTTTTGTCGTATCGCTGGACAAGTCCATAAACTTCAGCGGGAAGCGACGGTAAATCAACGCTTGTGTTTGCAAACGGAAGAGCGACTACCTCAATTCCTGCCGCCATAAGTTCATCCTGGCTGTCCTTTGTTCTGAAATACGGGTTTACAACATCTATATCCGCAATTGCAACGTTCTCACCTTTTTTTGCAAGGTGCATTGCCCAGTTTACGGCTATATTCGTTTTTCCGCTGCCGTAATGCCCGCAGAAAAGAGTTACTCTCTTATTTAAAGCGTGATTGTCCAATTGAACTTATCCTCACACTCGCCCCACTGAATACCTGTGATGGTATCGTAGAGCTTCTGACTTACTTCACCGATTGTGTTGTTGTTGATGAGCATAACGTCATCCTTATAACGAAGCTTGCCGACCGGAGAGATAACAGCCGCAGTACCTGTACCGAAGCACTCTTCAAGCTTTCCGCTCTTCTGAGCATCCAAAAGTTCTTCGACGCTGATGCGGCGTTCTTCAACCTCATAACCCCAGGACTTGCAAACCTCAATAACGGAGTTTCTTGTGATACCCGGAAGAATGCTTCCATTCAGCATCGGAGTTACAATTTTGCCGTCGATTTTAAAGAAGATATTCATTGCGCCGTCTTCTTCGATGTACTTTCTCTCAACGCCGTCAAGCCAGAGAACCTGAGAATATCCTTCGTCATGTGCCTTTACCTGAGCCGCAAGAGAAGCTGCATAGTTTCCGCCTGTCTTTGCAAATCCCATACCGCCCTTTACAGCGCGGACATAGTCATCCTCAATCCAGATTCCGACCGGTGCAAGACCGCTTGCATAATATGCGCCCGACGGAGAAAGGATGATGATAAAAAGATATGTTGAGGACGGAGCAACGCCAAGGAATTCATCCGTTGCGATGATGAACGGACGGATGTAGAGCGATGTACCCGGAGCTGTCGGTATCCAATCCTCATCAACCTTTACAACAGCCTTACATGCTTCTACAAAAAGCTCAACCGGAAGCTCAGGAATGCAAAGGCGCTTATTTGTGTCGTTTGTTCTCTTTGCATTCATTTCCGGGCGGAAGAGACGTGTTTTGCCATCCTTGCCCTTATACGCCTTAAGACCTTCAAACATTTCCTGACCGTAGTGGAAAACCATTGCGGACGGATCGAGCTCAAGCTTTCTGTACGGCTCAATTCTGCCGTCGTGCCAGCCCTTGCCTTCAGTGTAGTTCATAATGAACATATGGTCTGTGAATACCTTGCCGAATGCAAGCTTAGACTCATCCTGCGGACGTGCCTTGGGGTTAGTTGTTTTTGTTACCGGAAAATTGTACATAAAAAACCTCTCCTTATATATTGTTTATATAAATCAGGTCTTCTGTCTTAAAGAACGGATGATCTGATATTTTTATAATTTACAGCTTATTGCGCTGAATTTTTCCGCTTACTGTTTTCGGAAGCTCGCCGCGGAATACGACAAGACGCGGATATTTATACGGTGCAGTATGCTCTTTGACGTAATTCTGGATTTCCTTCTTTAATTCTTCTGTCGGCTCAGTGCCCTTTGTAAGAACAATGCTTGCCTTAACTATCTGACCTCTCACCTCATCGGGTGCCGCAGATACGCCACACTCAAGAACATATGGAAGCTCCATAATAACGCTTTCAATTTCAAACGGGCCAATGCGGTAACCGGAGGATTTGATAACATCGTCAACGCGTCCGACATACCAGTAGAATCCATCTTCGTCCTTCCACGCTGTATCGCCTGTATGATAATATCCGTCGTGGAGAACTTCGTCTGTCTTTTCCTGATCACGGTAGTATCCGGTGAAGAGTCCACAAGGCATGCCGTCTTTTACATTGATGACAATTTCACCGGTTTCACCTGCCGCAACCAGCTCGCAATTTTCGTTTACAAGCTCGACGTTATAGATCGGGGCAGGCTTACCCATTGAACCAATCTTATGCGGTGCGCCGACCATATTACCGATAATCATCGTGCTTTCCGTCTGTCCGAAGCCCTCGATTATCTGCAATCCCGTTGCCTTTTCAAATTGCTTGTAAACTTCAGGGTTAAGCGCCTCACCTGCTGTTGACATATGCTTTACCGAAGAAAAATCATACTGCGAAATATCCTCTTTGATAAGCATACGGAGCATTGTTGGCGGTGCACAGAAGGTTGTTATATGATGCTTTGCAAACATCGGAAGAATCTGTCTTGCATCAAAACGGTCAAAGTCATAAACGAATATCGCTGCCTCGCACAGCCACTGACCGTAGAGCTTACCCCACATGGACTTTGCCCAGCCGGTGTCGGAAATAGTGAAGTGAAGTCCGTCCGGATCAACATTGTGCCAGTATTTCGCGGTGTGGAAATGACCGAGCGGATACTTGTGGTTATGTGCCGCAATCTTCGGGTAACCCGTTGTACCGGAAGTAAAGAACATAAGCAACAAATCATCTCCGCAGGGAGAGTCCTCGTTTCTCTCAAAGTGAGAGCTGTAAAGCGGATACTCATCATTAAAGCATCTCCAACCGTCGCGCTTGCCTCCAACAAGGATTTTGTTAAGAAGCTCGGGGCAGCTTTTTGCTGCCTCATCTACCTGAGCGGCAGTTTCACCGTCAGCGGTGCAAATAATTGTATTTACGCCCGCGGCTTTGAAGCGGTATTCGATATCGTGAACAAGAAGCTGGTTTGTTGCGGGGATTGCAACTGCGCCAAGTTTATTAAGACCAATCATCGCGTACCAGAACTCGTAATGGCGCTTTAAGATAAGCATTACCCTGTCGCCCTTCTTTATGCCGAGGGACTTGAAGTAGTTTGCACAGCGTGCGCTCTCCCGCTTTACATCCGTAAAGGTTATACGGCGCTCTGTTCCATCTTTTGAAACATGAAGCATTGCAAGCTTTTCCGGCTCACGCGCGGCAAGTTCGTCAATCAAGTCAAACGCGAAGTTGAAGCTTTCTGTGTTCTTGAAGTCAATCTTTACCGGTGTTCCCTTTTCATTTTCTTCAACATCTATGTACTTACGATAAATTCTGTCTTTCGTGTCGCGCGTTGCAACGCGGAAATCATCAATCGCACGTGTCGGTGCAAGCTCCGGAATAGGCTCGCCTGACGGATTTAAAACAATCGCATAGAAAACACAGTCACGCCCGTTAACGGCAATCATACCGTGAGGTGTGTTACTGTCAAAATATATGCTGTCACCGGGGCCGAGCGTTTCACGGTGCTCACCAATCTGCACCATAAGCTCACCCTCTACAACGATATCGCACTCCTGACCGTCATGGGATGTAAGCTCAATATCGCGGTTCTGAGCATCGGGGTCATAAACGCTCTTTACATAAAGCGGCTCAGCAATTCGGTTCTGAAACGCATATGCAAGGTTATAGTATGTCATACCGTGAGCGTTTGAAATCTGCTGTCCGGCGCCGCGACGCGTAACGGTAAACGACTTAAGAGTCGGGCTGTGTCCTTCTATAATATCCGTTACATTAACGCGCAGTGCCATTGCACAGCGATAGAGGAATGTGAAGTTAAGGTCTGCCTTTCCCTCTTCACAAAGACGGTATTCCTCAACGGAAATTGCAGTCTGTGCCGCCATTTCCTCAACGGACAGCCCTTCGATCTCGCGAAGCTCGCGGATACGCGCCGCCATTTCCTGAATTTTGTAGACAAGTCCTGATATTGGTTGCATGATAAGACATCCTTTCCCGGGACGAATTAAAAAGCACCCGTCCCAAAGCTGATAATCTTTGAGACGAGCGTCATAACATTCACACCCGCGGTACCACTCAAATTGCGCCTGAAACGCGCCACTCAGGCTCTACTAAGCCTTATGCATTAACGCAGCATTCACGGAAAGGTTCTACTCGCCGCAAGAAAACAGCTTTCTTCCTTCCGGCTCGGAAGCTACAATCACAGAAGACAAAACCGATAGTTTGCACCGTCCACTATCTCTCTGAAGGTCTGCACAACTGCGCACTCTTCGTCAAAGCCTTTACATATATTTATATGAGTATTATATATCAGCCATAGGGAAATGTCAATACTTTTTTGCCAATTTGGCAGTTACAACTTTACTCCGACCTCCACCGCACGGCGGAGGTCAAACAACATGCCTGCCGCAAATTTCCGAATCAGCAATGATTCTTTGTTAATTTGACATCTGCATCTTTACCTTTACAGCTTATTGCGCTGGATTTTTCCGGAGATCGTCTTCGGAAGCTCATCGCGGAATACAACAAGGCGCGGGTACTTATACGGTGCAGTGTGCTCCTTAACGTAATTCTGGATTTCCTTTTTAAGTTCTTCCGTCGGCTTGGTTCCCTTGGTAAGAACGATACTTGCCTTTACTATCTGCCCGCGAAGCTCATCCGGTTCCGCAGATACACCGCACTCAAGAACATACGGAAGCTCCATGATAACGCTTTCAATTTCAAACGGACCGATGCGATAACCGGAGGATTTGATAACGTCATCGATGCGGCTGACATACCAGAAATATCCGTCCTCGTCACGCCATGCAGTATCACCCGTATGATACATACCGTTTCTCATGCACTCTTCCATTTTCTCATCATCGTTAAGATACTGACGGAAGAGTCCGACCGGGATTCCGTTGTCAAGCCGGATAGCGATTTCGCCAACCTCACCGTTTGCAACGGGATTATCGTCAGGATCAACGATTACGATATCATACTGCGGTGAAGCCTTACCCATTGCGCCGACGCGCGGTGTTGTACCGTAGAGGTTTGCGATGGCAAGCGTTGTTTCCGTCTGGCCGAAGCCTTCCATTATCTTAAGACCGGTTGCTTTTTCAAATTGCTTATACACCTCGGGGTTAAGAGCTTCGCCCGCGGTTGTCATATGATGGATGGATGAAAGGTCAAATTTTGACAAATCTTCCTTTATAAACATACGCAGCATTGTCGGAGGTGCGCAGAAGGTGGTGATATTATACTTTGCGAACATCGGGAGAATTTCGTTCGCATTGAAGCGGTCAAAGTCGTAAACGAACACAGCACCCTCACAAAGCCACTGACCGTAAAGCTTGCCCCAGAGGGATTTTCCCCAGCCGGTGTCTGAAATCGTGAAGTGGAGACCATCACGTTCGCAGCAGTGCCAGTATTTTGCGGTCACGAAATGACCGAGCCCGTAAGTGTGTTTGTGCTCAACCATTTTCGGGTTGCCGGTTGTACCTGATGAGAAGAACATAAGTGCCGGCTCATCTCCGCACGGTGTATCCTCACTTCTTTCAAAACTGCTTGAATAGAGAGGGTATTCTGCATCGAAGTCGTGCCATCCTTCGCGCTTTCCTCCTACAAGAACAAGCGTCTCTACACTCGAGCACTTCTTTGCTGCGGCTTCCGCAATTTCTGCCGTACCGTCATCTGCAGTACAGACTATTGCTTTTACATTTGCCGCCTCATAACGGTAAACGAAATCGTGATCTTTAAGCTGATGCGTTGCAGGAATTGCAACGGCGCCAAGCTTGTGAAGCGCAACCATCGAGAACCAGAACTGGTAATGGCGCTTGAGAACAAGCATTACTCTGTCACCGCGCTTTATACCGAGAGAGGTAAAGTAGTTTGCACAACGCGCACTCTCGCGTCTGATGTCCTCAAAGGTAAAGCGGCGCTCTGTCATATCCTTTGCAACATGAAGCATTGCAAGCTTATCGGGGTTTTTCTTTGCGATTGCATCAACTACATCAAAGCCAAAGTTGAAGCTTTCAGTATTCATAAACTCGACTTTTTCAAGCACGCCCGGTTCGCTTTCAGTGCATTTTACGAACTTGTCGCACGCAAGCGCAGTCTTTGGACGGAGAGAAACAACGCTTTCCAGAGCCTCATCCTCTTTTGCGTCCTGTCCCGGAAGAACAACGGCGCAGAATGTGCAATCGTTGCCACCTACGGCAATCATTCCGTGCGGGGTTGAGCTGTTGTAATAAATGCTGTCGCCCTCATTGAGTATCTCCGTATGCTCGCCGACCTGAACCTTAAGCGAGCCGCTGATAACAAGGTCAAATTCCTGCCCACTGTGCTTTGTGAGATGGATTGGCTTGTTCTGAAGCTCTTCGCTGTACTCATACTTAACCCAATGCGGCTCTGCAATCTTATTTTTAAACTTAGGCGCAAGGTTCTGAATGGTTATTCCGTCCTCCTTCGCAGTTTCCTGCCCCTTGCCTTTGCGGGTTACGGTGTAGGATGAGAGGTGTGCATTCTTTCCCTCAAGAAGTTCCGTCAGCTCCATACCAAACGCAAGTGCGCACTTGTGCACAAACGCAAAAGGCATATCTGCCGCACCATTTTCATATTTTTCATATTCCGCTTGCGACACCTCTGTTTTTCCAGCCATCTCCGCAACAGATATTCCCATTATATCGCGCATTTCGCGAATGCGGGAAGCGACCTCATTAAGCTGTGTCATTGTTTTCTCTGTGCTCATGGAAAATTCTCCTTTCAAATTAAAAATATAAAATTCTTAATTGAATAACAAAGACCCGCCTCAAAGCTTTAACTTCTTTGAGACGAGCCGAATAAACTATATCCGATACCCGCGGTACCACTCAAATTGCACACAAAGTGCCACTCAGGCTCTATCAAGCCGTATGCATTAACGCAGCATTCACGGAAAGCGTCTACTCACTCATCATTTGAATTTTCGGGCTTTCAGCTCAGAAGTGATAGGATATAAAGCATCTCGCTGCCGGGATTCCAGCATCCCCGACTCTCTGAAAGCTACATTACTTTTCCGTCTTCGTCATAGCCTTTGCTATTCAATTTTTTAGTATTATACACCCACATTTTTCATTTGTCAATAGTTTTTTGAAAAAATGTAATTATTCCGCTGCTGCCTGGATTGTGAGAACTTCGCGGGAGGTGCGGATAACCTCGGCGGTGTCGATAATAAGGTCTGTTTCGCCGTTGATTTCCTTTACAAATTCACCAAGAGCCGTTACATCGTACTTTTTGAGTTCAACAGGTTTAAAGCCGTCACTTCCGTCAAGAGCCACACAAAGCTGTGCGCCTGTGTCTGCATCAATTCCGGCACTCGCTGCCTTAAGCTTATATTCTGCAACACCACGTGTTCCCCACACCGTCATTCTCCAGTATGTTTCAAGGCTGAATCCGCAGCTTGCCGGAGCGGCATATGATACGTCACCGGTAAAACCTGCACCGTTTTCAAGTTCAACCATAAACTGACCGCAATCGCGGAAAGATTTTACCTCTGTTGCAAAGTGATTCCATGTACGTGCACCGTGAACCTTCTTAAGTCCATAGCCTGTGAGGAAGCGTACAAGATCAACAGCGTGGATTGCGATATCGTTAATTGTGCCGCCGTGCTTGCCGTCCTCAAAATACCACATCGGACGTGTACCATACTGAAGCGGATGCTGACCGGTAACATTAATAGCGCCGATTTCGCCAAGAGTACCGTCTGCAATCATCTCGCGGATGTTTCTCATACCGCCGGAAAGTCTCATTGTGAGATAGCAACCCACTTTAAGATTCTTTTCCTTTGAAAGCTTTTCAATCTCATCAATTTCTGCAAGAGATGTGCAGACAGGCTTATCTGCATATACGTGCTTTCCTGCCTTGAGTGCGGCAATAGCCTCGCCGCCGCGCTCACCGTAGCAACCGCCAAGGCATATTGCATCAACGCGCTCATCATTTAAAACATCCTCAAGCGTTGCGTAGTTAAATTCGAGACCGAGGCCGTCTGCAAGCGCGCGGCCCTCCACAGTGTCTTCCCACGCACCAAGAACGGTTATGTCCGGGTTTGCCATAGCCTCTTCGTAAATTGCACCGGTGTGGCGGTGCTTAAATCCTACAAATACTAAATTCATGACTTTTTCTCCTTACTTAAGTGATTTAATTATCTCGCCCGATCCTGCAATAAGCATCTCCGCTGTTCCCTCGACATAGCGTGATGTAAGAGCTTCATATCCACCTTCGGAAAATGCTGTCTGCATCGGATAATACCCTTCATATCCGTTTCCGCAGCAAGCAGGAATGGTAAGTGCAAACGGGGAATTTGCCTTGACCTGACGACCGATATCCGTAAACGGCTCACCCGGGAAAGAAGCAAATACCATATCTCCGACAGCTACTGCGCATACAATAAGTTCCTTATTCTCCGGCATGGTCTGCATTCTCTCGATTCTCGTTGCCTTTGCAATCATCTCCGTGCGGAGCATACCGTGAACATCCGGAAGCGCGCCTTCCGATCCAAGCTCGTGATAACGCTTTGCAAGCTCAAGTGCCGCAGGAATTTCCTCGGGCGTACCCTTGTTGAATTTCGTGGTGATTATTTTGTGTGTATAAGAAATTTTCTCACCGGCAATTTCCTTTGCAAGCTCATAGTTTGAAATAACGCTCATGGCGATCTTCTTGCCCATATAACGAGCGCGGTCATATCCACCGGCACACTCTTTTTCAGGATCAAGACTGATGTCGATATGGTTAGAGTCACCCTGAGCGCCGTTGATGTACATACAGAGAGAATCCGGAACATTAAGCTCGTATGTATCGCGGACAAATTTCGGATAGTCGGCAGAAAGAAACTCACCGCCGATGACATCGGGGTGTACCTGGAAGTTAACGATGCCGATTTCCGGCTTTCCCTCGCGCTTTATGATAAGGAGCTGTGACTGTTCATCCGGTGTGCCGAGTGCATGGTCAACATCGGGATTGAGATATCCGGGATTTGTGCGGACGGTACCATCCTTCATACGGTAACGGCGGATGAAGGATACCCCCTTGACCTCACCGCGCACAACAAGGCGCTTTGTAACCGGCGCAAGATCATTTACCGCAAGAAATGCAATGTCGGCAAGACGGGTGATAAGCCACTCACCGTATTCGGGGTTTTCAAATTTTCCTATTTTTGATGCGGTGCTCGCAACACCCGGACCGAGGTGGGTGTGCGTGCATGCAATGAACACACCGTCAACCTCTGCGTCAATTGCCTTTGCAACTGCCGGACGAAGCAAAGACATAAACTCCATATTCATGCCGATAAGATCAACACTCATAACAACGGCTCTTTTTTCACCATCGTCGAATGCAACTGCCGTTGCAAGAAGCGGGTCGAGAATGCCCTTTGCTGTTCTCGGATCAAAATAGCCCTGGACAGAAACGCCCATAGGCGGCGTAATTTCGCCACGTGCAAATCCTGCTTTTAACATAACAATCACCTTTTCCTTAATTTTAAAAAGTTGTTCTTTGTAATTATATAATGTAAAAACATTTTTTGCAATATGCAATCCGGTATTTTCAGGAATTTTTTTATACGCTCGTTGCCTTCTGAAGGTTCGAATCCTTCCATATTGAAAAAACGGCAAACCCTGATGGGTTTACCGTTTTTATGGTCGAGATGACAGGATTCGAACCTGCGGCCTCTGCGTCCCGAACGCAGCGCTCTACCAAGCTGAGCCACATCTCGAAGCGAACTATTTAATTATACGGAAAAAAGTGAAATTTGTCAAGTGTTTTTTTCTGAAAAAACAAATTTTCTTTTTCGAAGACGCGTACAAATGCAAAAGTTGCACGCGCCTGACAAAGAATTTTAAAAACATTACGGCATTGAAACCTGCTTCCTTTTCCCTCAATTCTGCCACAGGATGTCGCTTTCCCGCAGCATCGGATATGTGATAATCTTATCTCCGTTTAAATCTGCATTGTGCATATTCACAGCGATTAGACGACTGTTTTTGTGAGTTGTATAATAGTATATTCCGCGTGATGCATTACAGCAACTTGAATACAGCGTATACTCAATCTCATTTTTGTCCGTATATGTCACACCAAACGGTTGTGCCACACTTTGCAGAATATGAAAAAAGCGGCTTACGTTTTCTTCACCGTTTCCACGAACACAATTAAATTTCACAAACGCCGCTCTTACAAATCTTGATGCGGAGGACATATCCCCCGGAAGTCCTATTGCACCCATTCCGAGGCTGTACGGTGAAATGCCAAGCTCGGCAGAAAATCTGTTTTCCGGAAGCTTTGGAGTAAGATTTATATAATTAACAATATTGTGCATATGAAATTCAAACGGCGGGTTGTTCGTCAGCACACCCGCCGGATTTTCATATATTTTCAGCCCCTTACCGGTCGGTTCAAGCGTTACGGCACGCTCTTTATCCGCAAGAAGCCAATGCAGAGGTGTCGGCATAAAAGTTTTATTAAATGCCTGATTCCATACATTGATATCCCGAAGCTCTGCCAATGCTTCATCAACCGTCGTAAACCTTGCAAGCACCCACGGGATAAGTTCAAAAGATGTTATATTCTTCTTTTTCTCACAAACCTCACCGTAAAACGCATTGTCCGGAAAATTGAGTCCTGCAATACATAATCCTTTCTCGTTTACAGCATCGTAATAAAGCGGATAACCGTCTGCCACAGTGGCTACTCCGATTATCGCATAATGCTTCTTTATTTTTTCTCCGTTCCTTAATGAAAGCTCGTAATTTTCCGGAGTTATTGCAATGCATTCATCAAACCCGTGGACAACATCAAGATTACGTCCAAAATAAAAATCATCTGCTTTATACGTTATTGCTGTACACATAAATTCCATCCCGTTTCTTTTCTTCTTATTATGCGAATTTCCGGCAAGAATATCCGCAAAGTGTGTTACAACTGTATTGCCGTATATCCCATTTCACGAAGCTCTTGGATGCTTATAATCTTCCCATCTGTCTTTTTCTCCGTGCACATCCTGAGAAAGTTTTCCCACGCATCACCACGAAGTGTTGCCGGGCAATCCTTTCCCGTCCAGTCGCGGTGAGCACGTATGTTTTCTTTCGGAATACTGTACCTTTCCATAAGCATATTCACAAGACTTGCGGCGTTTTTCTTTGTTTTTTCGAAATCGCCGTCTGCATTCACGCAAAGCTCAATCGCGATTGAGCTTTCATTTGCTTTTCGATCTGACGTATGATAGCTTTTCTCCCCGTCCGGAATATGCTGATAAACCCGGCTATCATCAACGGTGTAATGCCAGCTTGTTTTTTCTTTTAAACTTTTTATGTATTTTGCGTGAGACAACGCATCCGCACCGCGATTTTTATTGCCGGTATCGTGAACCGTTATGTATTTGCACGAATTTTTCGTCTGTGGGCGGTTAATACTTCCCGCCTTTATAATATCCTGTGTAATTTCCATATGTATCACCTCCTTTCTCGGTTTTATGTTGATTAAAGTATAACACACAATTTATTTTTTGCGGTGCCAAATTTTTGCCAAATTTTTGCCATGATTTTGCCAAAAACAGCTTGCGTTTATTGTCGTTTTCTGTTACAATATACCGGTGCATTTTGTTATAAGAAAGGGTTTATAAAATGAAAAAAATATCTGTTTTACTGCTTATCTTCTCTCTGATTTTCGCCGCGTGCGGCAACACAGCACCCCGCGAAGAAGCAACTCTTATTTCGTTCACCTCACAAAACGGCTATAAACTACGTTATCCCCACGCACTTTCCCCGGTTTCGCTCTCTGCCGATATCGACTTCGTGATTATGGACGACAACACCGGAAGCAGTGTTACGGTTATGACCGAAACACCGGAAAACAC
>JAZLCV010000005.1:0-2788 GCA_045614365.1 Eubacteriales bacterium
TAAATGGAGATATTGTTCTGTATTATCCGCTTCTTGATTGCCCGTTTGAAATATCGTCAATGGGTATCCGTGTTGATGAGGATGCGCTTCTTCGTCAGCTTCGCGCCGAAGGGTGTGAGGATAGACTGGAACTTCCGTTCCAGAAAGCGCTGATGCGCGGCGAGCTTCCGTACACAATCGGCGGCGGAATAGGTCAGTCCCGCTTGTGTATGTTTATGCTTGTCTGTGCACATATCGGAGAGGTCCAGTCGTCCGTATGGCCAAAGGCAGATAAGGAAATCTGCAAGGAACATGGTATAAAGTTACTTTAAAAAATAAGATTTTGACCCATCGCAAGACCGCACTAACCGGGGAGTCAGCGGTGCCCTGTACCTGCAATCCGCTACAGCAGGGGCGAATTCCAGTTCCGAGGCGCAGGTGCGTGCGGCAGGGTTATACAAACGGTGTTGAGAGGTCGGTCCCGCGCAGCGTAGGGCTGTGAACCATGTCAGGCGGGGAACCGAGCAGCATTAAGCGGTTTACTTCGTGTGCCGCGGGTGTGCCGGCTTTGAGTTGTTTGTATAAATTCCGCGCATGTGCTTGTTGTCGAAGTTCGGGTGTGCGGTCGTGCGATGGGTCAAAATTACGGTTTATAAAGCAGAGGTAAGTCTATGTATCAGGCACTGTACCGCAAGTGGCGGCCTCAGTCCTTTGCCGATGTTGTCGGTCAGTCGGCTATAACCGACACGCTGACAAAGCAGGTGGAGAACGGAAAAACTTCACACGCATATTTGTTCTCGGGCTCTCGCGGAACGGGAAAGACTACTTGTGCAAAGATTCTGGCAAAAGCCATAAACTGCGAAAATCCATTTCACGGCAATCCCTGCAATGAGTGTCCTTCATGTAAGGGGATTATGAGCGGAGAAGTTCTTGACGTTGTTGAAATTGACGCCGCTTCAAATAACGGTGTAGACTATGTCCGCGATCTCCGTGAAGAGGCAATATATTCTCCTGCAAACGTTAAAAAACGCGTGTACATTATCGACGAGGTTCATATGTTTTCAACAAGTGCATTCAATGCGTTGTTGAAGATAATGGAAGAGCCTCCCGAACATGTCGTTTTTATTCTTGCGACAACTGAACTGCACAAAGTTCCCGCAACCATTTCATCACGGTGTCAGCGCTTTATTTTCAAGCGAATCCCGCAGTCTGCCATTGCAGACCGGTTGCAGTTTATAACGCGCAGTGAAGGGGCAATTTTGTCGGATGATGCGGCAGGGTACATAGCAAGCCTTTCCGACGGAGCAATGCGCGATGCGCTTTCTCTTCTTGACCAGTGTATTTCAGTAGGGGAAGGCAACGTTGATGCGGGAACAGTTGAAAATGTTGTCGGTCTTGCGGGAAAAAAGCAGACCTTTGATATGGCACAGGCTATTGCCGACCGCGATGTTGGTGCAGCTCTTACGTTTTTGAACGATATTTACACAAGTGGTAAAAATATAAGCTCCGTGCTTACCGAGCTTGCCGAGGTTTTCCGTGATGTGCTTATCCTCAAAACTGCGGAGGGGCAGAAGCTCCCGCGGCTCAGTGCGCGATATACCGACGGAGAACTTCGCTCTCTTTCAGATAAGTTTGATACACTTCGCCTTTGCCGTGCGGTTGAAGCACTGCAGGAGGCAACAGGTGCAATTGCATCGAGCTCGAATAAGCGTATAGGTGCAGAGCTGTGTTGCGTACGCCTTTGCGAGGGGGCGGATTCTGCAGATATAGATTCCGTTATTTCCCGCGTAAATGAGCTTGAAAATAAGTTGAAAAATGGAAGCTTCGCAGATGCTCCGGTAAGAAATACCGTACAGCAGACAGCAGTTTCTGCAAATGGAGAAGCAGCACCGGCACAGAAGCACGAAGCGGTGACACCTGTCCGTACCGAGCAAGTTCGCGAAGCAAAGCCGTCCGGAGGTGCACCGAGCGCGCCCGTGCAGAAAAGCGCTGCAACGCCGATCAGCGGTGATGCAAGCACTCTGTGGAGAAATATCCTCGCTGCAGCTAAGGAAAAGCTTTCGCCGGGGGTTGCCCCGCTGTTTGGCGGTGTTTCGGCATCGCTTTCAGGCAATTCGCTTACGCTTTCAAGTGACAATGATTTCACAACCAAGATGTTGACAAAAGCGGAAAATTTGGATATACTAAGAAGTGCGGCAAGCATGGTGGCTCCGGGTGTTATTCTTACCGCAGGAAAAAAGGTTGAAGCACCCAAGATTGAGACGAGCGGGCTTGATGAGCTGCTTGCAGGCCTTGACGATGATATGGATATAACGATACAATAAGGAGTGTTATAAAATGGCAAGAGGCGGATTTCCGGGCGGAGGTTTCCCCGGCGGAATGAATATGAATAATATGATGAAGCAAGCTCAGAAAATGCAGCAGGATATGATGCGTATGCAGCAGGAGCTTGAAGAAAAAACATACACTGCAAGTGCAGGTGGCGGTGCCGTTGAAGCGACGGTAAGCGGCAAAAACCGTGTTACAGCGATCAAAATTGCACCCGAAGCCGTTGACCCCGATGATGTTGAGATGCTTGAAGACCTCATCGTTGCTGCAATCGGCGAAGCTATGAATCAGGCAGAGAGTGCCGCTGGTGACAGTATGAAGAAAATTACTGGTGGAATGAACATCCCCGGAATGTTTTAAGATCACATCTCAAAGATAAAAAAGCAAAGTATCGGAGGCTTCTTTTTATGCGCTTTTTTTCAGCACCTGTTGAAAACTTAATAGAACAGTTTCAGAAGCTTCCCGGTATAGGCAGAAAAAC
>JAZLCV010000006.1:0-16924 GCA_045614365.1 Eubacteriales bacterium
AAGTAATTACAAACAGAATTCCAATCTACGTCTATGGGTTTTTTCTTTAAAATCTTTATAAATCGAGAAAGGGTAATTTTTTCATTTATAGATAAAATTTCCTCGAATTTATTACGATAAGATTCTACTTGCGTTAAAATATCTTTTAACAGCGTTTCAGATTCGAGTTTATCTGATGTAATGCTCTTTCTGTGTCCTTCAAAAGCTTTTAAAAATGCCTCTCGATTTTCATTGTATTCTTGAGTAACTTTGTTGTATGTTAGAATTTTTCCGATTTTTGCGGTTCTGAATGTCACAATTACAGTCAATATGAATCCCAATATTCCGCAAATCGAAACCACTCCTAGAATTATAGAATTTGTACCGAAAAAATTTAGAATAGATTCTATCATTATAACTGATCCCTCCGTTTTCTTGAGTGACATAGGATCTTTGTCCTTACTTCAACTTTTCCCCATCACTAAATGTGTGCCCTACTACTTCTCCGAGTTTGCGGTAGGTGTGGTGTACCGGGTCGTAGGTGATGGGACTGAATTTATTCAAGTCGATTTTTCCGTTTTCATCGAGGATTCGCTCGTCTGCGCAGACATTTACGATTTCACCTACAAGACGACAGTTTTTTTCGTCATAGCTGATGAGTTTACATTCAAGCGCCATTGGCAGTTCATCAAAAAGCGGAGCATCAACAAACTCACTTTTTGTTGTGTGCCAACCTGCTTTCTCTATTTTATCAGGCTCGTTGTTGCCTGAAACAATGCCGATATAATCGCAAGCCACAACATTTTCCGCATCCGCAATACTTACGGTAAACGCACCACGAGAAACTACATTCTTTGCGGTCTTGTGTCCGTCATCAATGCAAATGGATATCTCCTTTTCCTCGCTGATGCCACCCCAAGCGGCATTCATCGCATTTGGTTTTCCGTTCTCATCATATGTACCGATAATCAACACAGGCATTGGATATAAAATAGCTTTTGCTCCAAAATTTTTACGCATAACCTTTCTCCCCATTCGCTTTCATTGAATCCCACTAATACAAAGTCTTCACCAATCACGAGCGGGCGTATGACGAGCATTCCGTCTGTTGCAAGGAGCTTTAACTGTTCTTCATCACGCATCTCAGGAAGCTTGTCTTTGAGATCCATTGACTTATACAAAAGTCCGGATGTGTTGAAAAATTTCTTGAGCGGGAGCCCGCTCATTTTATACCAAGCGGTTAATTCCTCAAGGCTCGGATTATTCTCTTTTATATCACGGAAGTTATATTCAATTTTGTTGTCATCAAGCCACTTTTTTGCCTTCTGACAAGTCGTGCATTTCGGATAACAAATAAATTGTAACATGGTTATTCTCCTTTTTCTACGCTTCTTCTTTTGCCCCAGGTAGTTTTGCCGCACTCGGGACATTTGAGGCATCTCGTTGTCAAAGTGTGCACACCGAGTATATACGCCTTGAATGTCGGCTTAAAGGTGTGTCCGCAGTTTCTGCATTCGTAAACACCTGTTTCATAGTCAACCTTTGCTGCAAAGGCAATTGCAACGAAGACAAAAAATACGGAAATAATCGTAAGCACGACTGCAGAAGCTGCGCTGATAACCGCTTCTTCTGCAAGAATTGCGGTGATAACAAGCAATGCAATGCTTAAAACCACTCCGACAATTGATAATACTACTTGCTTTTTCATAACGCCCTCCTACATACCGTATTTTTCTAAATCAACTGTACCGTCGGGTTCAAAAACAATGCCCTCAGATTCGAGCAATCCTCTTTGGACTCCGGCACCACCGAATGCAAACGCAGGGGCAACCTTACCCTCGCGGTTTACCACTCTGTGGCAGGGGATAACACCCGGCTCCGGATTTACGTGCAGGGCATAGCCCACAACTCTCGCCCAACGGGGATTACCTGCAAGCATTGCCACCTGACCGTAGGTTGCAACCTTACCTTTAGGGATGTTTCGGACTACTTCATAAATCTTTTCAAACGTGCTCATTTGTTCACCTTCAAATTTTAAATTCAAATAAGCCGTGCTGATTGCAATAATAGTAAAGCTTTCCACCACGCATTTTCGGAAAACGTACAGCACAGTCCTGCTCGGGATAGAGCTTTAAAGTCAGCACTCTGTCAAACCTCACATATGACACAAAGCTGATGTAATGCTCCTTTGTCATTTTGTGATCAAACTCAATATAATAATCATCTTCTATTTCGGAAATGTTTATTTTGTGTGCATCGTCTGTGACACTTGATTTCAAAGGTTCGAGCGTTTTGCCGCAACACACAACCTGACTGTTTCCTGTCCCTTGCATAAGACTCCCACAATCGGGGCATACATAGAATTTCGTTTTCTTCATATTAACTGCTTCCTCCGAGTTTGCATTTAAGTCGCCTGACAAAATAGTTTTCTCGCTTACCCCGAGAATATCAGCCAAAGCCGATACTGTAGAAACATCGGGGAAGCCGTGACCGGTTTCCCATTTGGAAACTGTTTTGGGTAATACTCCAAGCTTGTCGGCAACTTGTTTTTGTGTCATTCCTTTTGTTTTTCTTAAATCACAAAGGAGTTTTCCATGTCTGTTTAAATCCATTGCAATTACCTCCTCGGATTAAGAATAAAGCAGTAATATGGATAAAACAATCCACTATCCGTACATATGCCTTTTAGAATGAATTGTTTTCTGTTTACAAAAACAATTCGTTTGCTTTTCTCACGCTGCAAACTTTGGAAAGCCTTTCAGATACCGCATCTAACACAGCAGGATTAAGAGCCCTTGCGTTTTTAGGGCAGACGGAAATACATTTCATACAGGAAATGCACTTATCATTGTCAGTTATTCTTGGATTATCAAATGAAATAGCACCTGCGGGGCATCCTTTTGCGCAAATGCCGCATTCGATACACCAGTCTGCAGTCTCGGGTTTTGATGTGGATTTTCCGCGTTCTTTATATACATTATGATTACCCGGGAGAGTGCTATGTATGTCGTTCTCATCGTTTTCAAGCTTATTTTTTATTTTCTCTGCAAATGCTTTCAGCACTGCTTCGTCATCCGCGTCAGGTCTGCCAGCTGCGAACTGACGTGCTATGGAATGTTCAGCAATGGCACTTACTGCCGCAATGGACTTGAATCCGCATTTTTCTGCTTCATCAAAAAGCTCTGTTAAAGTATCTTCGTATTCTCTGTTGCCGTATACGCAAACAAGAATGGCGTTTGCTCCGTTTGCGGATAGTTTATTGAGGCGTTCTACTGCGATTTCCGGAATTCTGCCTCCGAATGAGGGGACTGCAATGATGCAGACATCGTCCTGATTGATGTCAGGTAGCGTAATCTGATTCTCGGGAAGGCACAGACTCACATCTGTCCAAACTCCGCCGATTCCGCTTTTTAAAATGTCCGAAACCTTCTTTGTCCCACCTGTCGGGCTGAAAATAAAATTATAGTTTGGCATATCTATATTTTCCTCACATAATTCATCCATACAACGCTGTTGTATTGCTTAATTTCTTTCAATTCAAAGTCTGAAACCGAGCTCGCCATAAAGAGCGGCTTGTCCTCTGCGTCTGCAATAATCGGAGCAACAACAAGACTGAGTTCGTCAATTACACCTGCACGCTCAAAATAGCCGTTTACAATACTTCCGCCTTCAAGTAGTAGGGAAGAGATACCTGTAAGGCTATATAGCTTTGCAGTTGCGACGTGGACATCAATTTCTGTTTCACCTGCGAAGATATACGGAATCTCCATAGCCTGTAAATAGCCGAGATACCGCCCGTCAGTCTGCTCGGTGAGAACTTCGATTATCTGAGCATTGTTATATCCCGGGTCTTCGTCGATTATCTTGTTGCTTTTCCAACCGAGCTTGCCTTTCGGGTCAAAGCTGACTGCATAGAAGCCGGACAAATTATCGGGGATAAAATCACTTCTTTCTATAAATGGTCAAATCGGCAAATTTTATGCAATAACTCATTTTGAATTATACCACATTTTCTGTCGAATAGCAACGAGAATGTGGGTATATCGACATTTTTAACGAGTGAGGTTATAGAAGAATATTCGGAGCGAGAAAAACTTGATTATTCGGTACGAATGATGTATAATAATGAATGAGATGGATTATATGGAAATACGTCACGGTAAAATAATAGCGCATGTATAAAGGACATGAATTCACATTAAATCTGCAAAAAACATAATGCCGCAAACCCTTGCGGTATAAGGGTTTGCGGCGCTTTCTTTAAATTAGTAATTTCGGTGAGACATTGCGTCATGTAACAGATAAGCTCAACTCAAAGAACTTCTACGCGTTCAATCCGGCGTTTGATATGAAAAAGCCGGTAAAGGCTAAAGTTTACGACTGCTGAGTTTATCTGCAAAATGGAAATATGCAGTTGAGTTGAAAAAGTGGCGGTTTCGCGAAGGAACCGCCACTTACTTTTTACAGGAAGGCAACTCTTGAAAAAAAACGCAAAATGTGTTATGCTAATAAAAAGAACATTTAAGGGGGATATCCAAAATGCATTTGCAGGAATCGGGCGAAATGTATCTCGAAACAATTCTTGTTTTATCCAAAAGCGGAAAAAGCGTCCGCTCGATAGATATAGTTGAGCATATGGGATATTCAAAGCCGAGTGTCAGCCGCGCGGTGGGGCTTCTGAAAAACGGAGGATATATTGTTGTTGACAATGACGGCTTTATCACACTTACCGATGTCGGACTTGAGGTTGCCGCAAAGATATATGACCGCCATATGTGTATAACGGATTTCCTTATAAAAATAGGCGTGTCGCCGTGCACTGCCGCGGATGATGCGTGCAAAATTGAGCATGATATAAGCGATGAATCATTTGAGGCAATAAGGAACTATATGAAAAAATAAAAGATGTTTTGTCACTCTCCGGAAAAGGGGGGGTGACGATTTTTTGGCGTTTTTTGGCGAAAACCGTTGACAAATGAGAAAGAAAAATGTATAATTCCTACTTGTAGGAAAAGTACGACTTTGAGAGGTGAAGTATGAAGGGCAAACATATATACGCCCACCCCGGAGGACGGCATATCTTCGGAACCGTAAAGGTGGGGGCGAAGGGACAGATTGTTATACCGAAAGAAGCCCGTGAGTTTTATCGGATTTCAGAAGGGGATACGCTTCTGGTGCTCGGTGATGAGCGCGGAATTATCGTGACGAACCCCGATGTTATAAAAGACGTTGCAGAAAACATATTTAAAGGAATGGAAAAAGATGAATAACGAAATGTATGCAAAGCTCGGAATAAGCAATGCGGTAGCTGAGTTTTCCGAGAAGATTTTGGATAAATTAAAAACACGGTTTGAGGATATTGACAAAATTGCGGAGTATAATCAGGCAAAGGTTACGCTTGCAATGCAGAAAAACAGAGTGTCGGCGGAGTGCTTTGCAGGATCTACGGGATACGGATATAACGACCGCGGACGTGAAACCCTTGAACAAGTATATGCTGATTGCTTCAACACCGAGGCGGCACTTGTGCGTCCGCAGATAACCTGTGGTACGCACGCTCTTGCAATTGCGCTTTCCGCAAATCTTCTGCCGGGGGATGAGCTACTTTCTCCGGTGGGCAGACCATACGATACGCTTGAAGAGGTTATCGGTATACGTGAGTCGACATGTTCGCTCCGTGAATATGGTGTCTCTTACAGTCAGGTGGATTTACTTGCTGACGGCACATTTGATTATGATAACATAGCAAAAGCGATAAATGAAAAGACAAAGCTTGTTACCATTCAGCGTTCCAAGGGATATCAGTCGCGTCCGAGCTTTTCCGTTAAGCAGATTGGAGAGCTTATCGCTTTTGTAAAGAAGATAAAGCCCGAGGTTATCTGTATGGTGGATAACTGCTACGGTGAGTTTGTTGAAACAATCGAGCCGTCGGATGTCGGTGCGGATATGATAGTCGGCTCGCTTATCAAAAATCCGGGTGGCGGGCTTGCCCCCATCGGAGGATATATCTGCGGAAAAAAGAGTTGCATTGACCGCTGTGCGTACCGTCTCAGTGCGCCGGGGCTCGGACAAGAGGTTGGTGCCAGCCTTGACACAATGAGAAGTCTTTATCAGGGATTCTTCCTTGCGCCTACAGTTGTTGCAGGCGCGCTTAAAGGGGCAATATTTGCGGCAAATATGTATGAGTCGCTTGGATTTCATGTTGTTCCGAATTCCACGGAATCCCGCCACGATATAATTCAGGCGGTTGAGCTTGGAAGCGGAGAGAAAATGGTTGCATTTTGTAAGGGGATTCAGGCGGCGGCGCCGGTAGACAGCTATGTAACTCCCGAACCGTATGCAATGCCGGGATATAACTGTGAGGTTGTTATGGCGGCAGGCGCGTTCATTCAAGGCTCTTCGATTGAGCTTTCGGCAGACGGACCGATACGTGAGCCGTACACAATATTCTTCCAGGGCGGACTTACGTGGTACAATGCAAAACTCGGAATAATGATGTCGTTGCAGAAACTTATCGACGGCGGATTTATAAAACTATAAACAAAAAAAGGAGAAAAGAAAAATGAGTATCTGGATTATTGCAATTATTGCAATGCTGTGTTGGAGCGGCTCGGACATCTTCAGCAAAGTCGGTTCAAACCAAGAGGACAAATTAAGCCATTACAAGGTTGGTATTGCGGTTGGTCTTATCATGGGACTTCACGCAATATATGAGGTTGTATTTGGTGGAGTAAGCCTTACAGTTTCGGATATTATTACATATCTTCCGGCATCGGCATTTTACATTATTTCAATGATGGTGGGATATATGGGGCTTCGATATATCGAGCTTTCCATTTCATCCCCGATATGCAACGGCTCGGGTGCGGTTACTGCTCTTATGAGCATGCTGTTCTTTGGCGTTACGTTTGTCGAGGAAGATTCAAATGCAGTTTTCCTGAACACCCCGATAATCATTGGTATTGCGCTTATCGTTATTGCTATAATAGCACTCGGAATTGTCGATAATTTCGAAGATCCTGAGCTTCGTATGAAGCGTCAGCAGGCGGCAAACAGAAAGTATTCAAAAAGCGTGCTTGCAATTCTTCTTCCGGTGCTTTACTGTGTGCTTGACTCGTGCGGAACATTTGTTGACACGCTTATCGCAGATAACTATGTTGCAGGTCTTGAAGCCGGCGGAATGGCGGCAGAGCTTGCGGAAAGCGTTGCCGGCGATGTTCTCAACACAGCGTATGAGTTCACTTGGCTTCTCATGGCAGTTATCTTTATTGTGTATGTGTTTATAATAAAGAAAGATAAGATTGACAAAAAGTACGACGGAACGAAGCTCCTCGGCGGTATATGCGAAACTGTCGGTCAGGTGTTCTATATGATGGTTGTTGTAAAGGGATATATTCCCGGTCTTGTAATCATCTCCGCATACTGCGCTGTTTCTCTTGTCTGGGGCAGAATTTTCCTCCGCGAAAAGCTCTCGTGGAAGCATTATCTTGCAATCGCTGCGGCGTTTGCCGGTATTCTTATTCTCGGTTTCTACGACGTATAAAATTAAGTAAAGGAGAGGCGGGCTTTTTGATGGCTTAGTCTCTCCGCCAATTTAAACAGAGGTGTTTCATATGCAGCTTTCTGATGCACGAAAATATAAAAAGCAGGTTAAAAAGCTTTACAGGTCTGCTTTTCCGGCAAACGAGCGTGCCCCGCTTTTTTTGCTGCTTCTGAGGACCGACAACGGCAGGGATTCATTTTATGCAGTTGAGGATAATGGGAGGTTCATCGGCTTGGTTTATACCATAAGCACGGCTGAGCTTGTTTATGTTTTCTTCCTTGCGGTGACGGAAGAAATGCGCGGCAAAGGCTACGGAACCGGAATTCTTGCACAGTTGAAAGAAATGCACGGTGATAAAACAGTTTGCCTTATGATAGAGGATCCGGAAGAGCCCGATGCAGAAAACATGGATGAACGCATAAACCGACTTGAGTTTTATCAGCGCAACGGATTTGAGCGGCTTTATATAAAAATCAATGAAGCAGGCGTGAATTATGAGCTTCTCGGAACTGATGCCTCAGTAACGCAGGCAGCCTTTCTGGGAATGATGAAAGACTGGCTCGGCTCGTTTTTGTTCAGGATAATTTACCGGAAAATGAATGTTAAGTGATAAAATAGAAAAGAGGAAGAAGTTATGGTAAAAATAACAATGAGTGTTGAGGGGATGGCTTGCCCGAGATGTGAAGCGCATATGGTTGAAGCGATAAAAGCAGCCTTCAACGTAAAAAAGGTTACGGCTTCGCATACGGCGAAAAGCTGTGAAATTATTGCTAAAGAAGAAATTCCTGAAAGCGCAATACTTGATGCAGTAAAAGAAACAGGTTATGTTGTTTCCGATATCAAATGCGAACCGCATAAAAAATTCTGTCTTTTCGGAAAGTAATTGAATGCAAAGAAATAATCCGCAGTTTTGTGAGTTGGCTTCACGAAACTGCGGATTTTCTCTCTTTATTTTTCACCGAGGTATTTTTTGCGGGTTGCCATTCCGCCGCGTAGATGGCGCTCTGCTTTATTTTCGTCAAGAACCTGCTTTACCTCGAGGTATAAATCTTTATCAAACGCCTGCAAGCGTTCGACTATATCTTTATGTACGGTGGACTTGGATATATAAAACTTCTTCGCCGCTTCGCGGACGGTGCTTTTGTTCTCAATTACGTAATGCGCGAGTTCAAAAACTCTTTCCTCGATATATGTCTTTGCCAAGACCGACAAGCCTCCCTTCCTCATCACATATATATGAGAAGGGGAGAGCTTTTATTCGGCTTTTTATTTTATGATTTCCTCAGAAAGCGAACTGGCAAAGGTATAGAGCTTTTCAAAGTCAATATGCGGATTATAAAGGTTCTCCATATCATCGTGGACGGCTTTTGCTTCGCGGAGGATTGCACATGCATCCCCAAGAGTCTCTGTTTTCAGTTTTCTCAGAACAGAGACTCTTGTTTTTTGTTCCCTGAGAAGCTTTGTGGAAATCATTGCATCAAGGCGAAGATTTCTGTAACGAGTCCCGGTGTACGGGTGTTCTTTTGTCGACGTTATAAATGAGAGAGAAAGCTCCGGGATTATCAGGTGCTGGAGTCTTTCGGGAATGAGAGGATTCATACATGCGATGCAACGAAAATCTGCTTCCTCTGCCGCTTTGAGAATGGGAACGAGAAGAAAATGACCAATGCCGAAGCTGTCTTCAAGGACAAAGGTTTTCTCAAAATCACTTTCTTTTCCGTCAAATAAGCTTACATACCCTTTGGGGGATATTGCAGAGCAGAATCTGTGTTTTGTTGCTTTTCCTGAGCCTTTTCCGCGTATTTCGCGGGAGATTATGCCGCGCGCCTTTGAATGGAGTTTTTCTGTTGATGTAACGGAAAGCCCGATGTCGAAAATTTCATTGTCAATATGCGCAGCGCTTGCAGTACGGTGATAAACGCGGTCGAAAAAACCGGAATATTTTTCTTTTACGGCAATGATTTCATCTTTTTTCTTTGATATCGCATCGCAGTCTGCAAATTGACCGAGGTTGACATACCGCTCCACAGCAAGAGCGTAAACCGGCTCTACAACGTGGGGGGAGGTTCCGTCAACAACAGCGCGGGAAAGCTGGGGGATTACTATTCCGTCAAGCGAATCGGGATCGGACGAACAGAATATGCGTTCCACTTCATAGCCTTTTTCTTCTGCGGCAGCGGCAATCTTTTTCATCAAAGATGATTTTCCACTTCCGGGGCCTCCTTTTAAAATGTATACTGCATCGGCTGATTTTAAGTCGATGAGCTCGTTGTAGAATGAATAAAACCCGTGGCGGGAATTTGCGCCCAGAAAGAAAGATTTATACATAAAAAAACCTCCGGAATGTACTTTTATTACAGACTATGCCACAAATGGCGCATATGTCACATACATCAAGTACAATTCGGAGATTTTAGCGGAATTTCAGCTTGAAAAGTCCTCGAGCAATGATTGTAGTTCAAAATCACCGTTTACAGCGATACCTTCGCTTAGCTGCTCGCGGTCAAAATGCCGTAGTGAGCCTGCATATATATCAGTAACGATGATGGGACGTGTCATATCCGATTCATTAAAAACAACTACTATTCCGTCAAGAATTTTCAAAATATATTTTTCTTTGGGCTTTACTGTTTCAGGCTCAGGCAGGGGCGCGGAGACTTCGGTGATTTTTTTCTCTTCTGTTTCATATTCCCAGAGTCGGGCAACTCCGCCTGCCATAAAACCGAGCATAATAAAAAGCGCACAGGCGGAAACCGTTATTTTCTTTGCGGATGTCATAAGCTCACTTCCGTTCATCAGTGTATACGGATATTATTACCGGGAACGGAAGTTTTAATACATAGAAAGAGCACCCGATGAAAAACACCGGGTGCCAGAAAAGTGGGTTGTGGGGATAAAGATATGAATGGACAGCTGTCCCGAGGGACGTACTGTCTCTCATCACATATATAATAACACAGTTTCCAGAATTTGTAAATACCTTTTTGGAAAAAACTGGAACTTATTTTTTCTGACGGAATAGAATGGAGTGTAAAAACTTTTAGGAGGTAATCCCTTATGTTATGTAACGACAACTATTCCGGCAACAACTGCTGCACATGGGTAATCATCATTGCTGCTATCATCGTAGTATGGCTTCTCTGCGGCAATAACGGTTGCGGAAGCAACTACTCCAACGGTTGCGGCTGCTAATTGGTTCTCCGGAGACGGCGGGCAAATGCCCGCCGTTTTTCCATACATATGTTTCCGGATAACAATTACACAGGAATTTTATTTTCCCGTTCCGTCAGACGCTTTGCCTTGCGAAGGAGAAAGCTGTAACGTGCTTCGGCGGATTTTATTTCATATATACAAGCTTCAATCATCTCGGGATCGCGCGCGTCGGCAAAACAGCTCCGTGCATAGCGAAGATCGGCGAGAGATTTTTCTATTTCGGCGAGAAGCTGCTTCTTCTCGGATGAAATTGTATCCTCTTGCTTTTTTATGAAAAGGGAAGTGAGTTTTTCGCGAAGCTTAAAAAGAGTTCCGGGGTCGGTTTTCATAACATTATCCATCTTGTATAACCTCCTTGATTTTGAATATCTCGCTCAAAATGCTTTACACTCTATATATATTTTCATTTTGGACAAATATTCCGGGGGATATACGGAAAATTAAAAAAAACACATATTTCGGAAACATTGACATTGGGTATCAAAATATGGTAAAATGATTTTATATTTATAAAATGGTAAATCTTAGCGCATTTTGGCGTGTGGAGGTTTTATATTGAGTACTAAAGCTGTGAAAAAAGAATACGATAACGAAAGCATATCATCGCTTAAAGGCGCGGACAGAGTGCGTAAACGTCCGTCTGTTATTTTCGGCTCGGACGGTCTTGATGCGTGCGAGCATTCTGCGTTTGAAATTATTTCAAACTCTATTGACGAGGCTCGCGAGGGGCACGGCGATACAATCGTGGTCACGCTTTTCGAGGATCATTCAATTGAGGTTGAAGACTTCGGGCGCGGATGCCCCGTTGATTACAATGCGGCAGAAGGACGCTATAACTGGGAGCTTGTTTTCTGCGAGCTGTATGCCGGTGGTAAGTATAAGAACAATGAGGGCTCAAACTATGAGTATTCCCTCGGACTTAACGGCCTCGGTGCTTGCGCTACGCAGTATACTGCGGAATATATGGATGTTACGGTGCGCCGTGACGGAAATAAATATTCGCTTCATTTTGAAAAGGGTGAGAACATCGGTGGGCTGACAACCGAGCCGACGGACAGAAAAAAGACCGGCTCGTGCATCCGTTGGAAGCCGGACCTTGAGGTTTTTACGGATGTAAACATTCCTGCGGAGTTCTTTCTTGATACATTAAAGCGGCAAGCTGTTGTCAACGCGGGGATAACGTTTAAATTCCGCGAACAGGTCGGCGGAAGCTTCCGCACAACCGAATTTAAGTACGAAAACGGAATCGTAGATTACGTCGAAGAACTTGCGGGGGAAACTCCGCCGCTTACCAAGCCGCGTTTCTGGACTTGTGAGCGAAAGGGACGCGACCGTGACGACAGACCGGAATACAAGGTGAAGATTTCTGCGGCATTCTGCTTTACGAATACCGCGCCGAAGGTGGAATATTACCACAACTCATCGTGGCTTGAATATGGCGGTGCACCGGATAAGGCGGTTAGAAATGCTTTTGTATATGCAATAGATAATTTTGCAAAACAGAACAATAAATATCAGAAGAATGAAAGCAAGATTGGTTTTGTCGATGTGTTCGACTGTCTGCTTCTTGTTTCAAACAACTTTTCCACTATTGCATCATACGAAAACCAGACGAAGAAGGCTGTTACAAACAAGTTTATTCAGGATGCGATGACGGAGTTTTTGCGCGCACAGCTTGAAATATATTTTATTGAGAATAAGGACGAGGCAATGCGCATCTGCGATCAGGTTCTTATAAACAAGCGCAGCCGTGAGAGCGCAGAAAAGGAACGCCTCAATATCAAGAAAAAGCTTACCGGCAACCTTGATATGACAAACAGAATCCAGAAGTTTATTGACTGCCGTACAAAAGACCGCGAACGTCGCGAATTGTACATCGTTGAGGGTGATTCTGCGGCGGGCGCATGTAAGCAGGGAAGAAGCGCGGAGTTTCAGGCGATTATGCCGGTGCGCGGTAAGATACTTAACTGCTTAAAAGCCGACCTTGGTAAGATTTTCAACAGCGATATTATTGTTGATCTTATAAAAATTCTCGGTTGCGGAGTTGAGGTACAGAGCAAAAAGAACAAGGATCTTTCAAGCTTTGACCTTGGCGGACTTCGCTGGAAGCGTGTTATTATATGTACCGATGCCGATGTTGACGGCTTCCAGATACGCACGCTTATTCTTACGATGATTTACCGGCTTATGCCGACTCTTATAAATGCCGGATACGTTTATATTGCGGAATCTCCGCTTTATGAAATCAACTGCGGAAGCGATACGTATTTTGCATATTCCGACGGCGAAAAGAATGATATCTTAGCAAAGCTTGAAAATAAGAAGTATACTATTGCGCGAAGCAAAGGTCTTGGTGAAAATGAGCCGGATATGATGTGGGAGACCACGATGAATCCGGAAACACGCCGTCTTATAAAGGTCGTTCCGGATATGGCGGAAGCGGCGGTTTCGGAAATGTTTGATTTGCTTCTGGGAGATAACCTTGCAGACCGTAAGCAGTTTATTGCGGAAAACGGATGGAAGTATCTTGACGAAGCAGATGTGTCGTAAAGGAGGGAAATGAGAATGGCAAGGAAAAAGAAAACAGAAGAAAAAGAACGCAAGGTTTTCGGGCTCAGTGCCGAGGTTGTTGAACAGCAGATAACCGAAACGCTTGAGAAAAACTATATGCCGTATGCCATGTCGGTTATCATTTCCCGTGCGATTCCGGAAATTGACGGCTTTAAGCCTTCGCACAGAAAGCTTCTTTATACCATGTACAGTATGGGTTTGCTCAACGGTGCAAGAACAAAATCTGCAAACGTTGTCGGTCAGACGATGAAGTTAAACCCGCACGGTGATGCGGCAATATATGAAACGATGGTTCGTCTGACAAGAGGAAATGAAGCACTGAATCTGCCGTTTGTTGATTCAAAAGGTAACTTTGGTAAGGTGTATTCACGCGACACGGCATATGCGGCATCGCGTTATACAGAGGTAAAGCTTTCTCCTATCTGTGCTGAGCTTTTCCGTGACATACGCGATACGGTTGATTTTGTGCCGAACTATGACAACACTCTCGAAGAGCCGACACTTCTGCCTACGGAGTTTCCGAACATCTTGGTTTCGGCAAACACGGGCATTGCTGTAGGTATGGCATCTAACATATGCGGATTTAACCTTGCGGAGGTCTGCCGCACAACGATAGAGCTTATCCGAAATCCCGAGCACGATTTACTGTCAACGCTGCTTGCACCGGATTTTCCGACAGGGGCAGAAATTGTGTATGAAAAAGATGAGATGGATAATATTTACAGAACGGGGCGCGGCTCGTTCAAGCTCCGTGCGCGTTGGAGATACGATAAGCCGAACAACCTTATTGAGGTTTTTGAAATTCCGTATACCACAACTGTTGAAGCAATAAGAGATAAGATTGTTGACCTTGCAAAAGCCGGAAAGCTTCGTGAGGTCTCGGATGTCCGTGATGAGTCCGACAAGGAAGGGCTTAAGCTTGCAATAGAGTTAAAGCGCGGAACAGATCCCGAGAAGCTTATGCAGAAGCTCTTTAAGCTTACTCCGCTTATGGATTCTTATGCGTGCAACTTTAACGTGCTTATCGGCGGAAATCCGATGGTTTTGGGTGTGCGTGAGCTGCTTAATGAGTGGACGGCGTGGAGAACGGATTGTGTAAAGCGCCGTATCTTTGCAGAGCTTAAGCGCAAGAAGGATAAGCTGCATAAGTTAAAAGGTCTCAAAAAGATTCTTCTTGATATCGACCGTGCCATTGCCATTATCCGCGAGACGGAAGAGGAAAGCGAAGTTGTTCCGAATCTTATGATAGGATTTGGAATAGACGAAATCCAGGCTGAATTTGTTGCGGAGATAAAGCTTCGCAACATAAACAAGGAATACATCTTAAAACGCGTGGCAGAAACGAGCGAGCTGGCAGAAGAGATTGAAGACCTTGAAGATATACTCGCAAGCAAGACACGCATTAAAAATGTTATTATAAAAGGCCTTGAAGAGATTATCAAAAAGTATGACACGCCGAGGAAAACGCAGATTGTCTATGGCAGTGAGGTCGAGGAGTATGACGAGGAAGACACTACTCCCGATTACCCGGTACACGTGTTCCTCTCGCGTGAGGGTTACTTTAAAAAGATAACTCCGCTCTCTCTCCGTATGAGCGGTGAGCAAAAGTATAAGGAGAATGACGGTCTGCGTGATACGTTTGAGATGACAAACCGTGGCGAGCTTTTATTCTTTACGGATAAGTGTCAGGTATACAAGGTTCACGTTGCAGACTTTGCAGATACAAAGGCAAGCGTGCTTGGTGATTATCTGCCCTCAAAGCTCGGTATGGACGAGGGTGAGCAGGTAGTATTTATGTGCGATCCCGGTGATTACAAGAGCCATCTTGTTTTCGTTTTTGAAAACGGAAAGGTTGCAAGGGTAGAGCTTTCATCATACGAAACAAAGACAAACAGAAAACGGCTTACGGGGGCATATTCCGACAAGAGCCCGCTTGTTGCGGTGTTCAAGATTTCCGGGGATGAGCAGCTTGTTATGTACTCCACTGAAAACCGCGCACTCATCTTCCACACGGCACTTCTCACACCCAAGACATCGCGCAGCACGCAGGGGGTTGCAGTGATGAAGCTTAAACCAAAGTACAAGGTGAAGTTTGCGTGCCGTGAGGATGTGTCCAGTATAAAGGATGCATCGCGTTACAGAGTACGCACACTTCCGGCGGCGGGCGCAAGGCTTACGGACGATGAGAGACTGGACGAACAGATAAGTTTGTTCTGAAAAGCTATTTACAAGCAATGATTTCGGGTGTATAATATAAAAAAACAGAAATGAGGTATATGACAATGGCACCGAAAAGAATATTTTTAGACAAAACAGAAATCGTTTTTATGGTACCTGCACAGAAAAAGGTAGTTCGCAGAGAGCTTGCGGCAAAGGATATCGTTCGCATTCAGTTTGATGCGAAAGAAACAAAGCTTCTCGGCATCATTCCGCAGAAGGACGAGACGATTACCGTTGTTTCGGGTAAGCTCGGAACACCTATTGTTTACAGGAAAACACAGAATAAAAAGTATTTTGATGAATATAAGAGCGGGCTTGCGCGCTTTGCAAAGGAAAACAACGTAACGTTTACAGACAACACAAAGTAAGAGGATTAAAACCCGTATGAAAAAATTTGATGTTATTGCGCTTGGGGAGCTTCTGATTGATTTTATCAATAACGGAAAAAGCGAACAGGGAAATCTTACGTTTGAGGCAAGCCCCGGAGGTGCGCCGTGCAATGTGCTTGCTATGCTTGCAAAGCTCGGAAGAAAGACTGCGTTTATCGGCAAAGTGGGAGATGATATTTTCGGCAGAAGGCTTGAAGGGGAACTTCGCGCTCTTTCGATAAACACGCAATCGCTCCTTCTTGACAAGAATACGCGTACAACGCTTGCGTTTGTTGAGAACGACGAAACCGGAGACCGCAGCTTTTCCTTCTATCGTAATCCGGGAGCAGATATAATGCTTTCGCCCGATGAGGTGGATGAGGAAACGATAAAGGCGGCAAAGATATTCCATCTCGGGACGCTTTCGATGACTCACGAGCCGGTGCTCAGCGCAACGAAAAAAGCGCTTTCCTGTGCTCGGGAAAACGGATGCATAATTTCGTTTGACCCGAACCTGCGTGAGATGCTGTGGGAGTCGCAGGAGGATGCAAAGGCGGCTTTTGATTACGGTATGAAATACTGTGATGTACTTAAGATTTCAGATAATGAGCTTGTGTGGTTTACCGGTGAAGAGGATTATGAAAAGGGAATTGAGGTTCTGAAGAACAGATACAACATCCCGCTCATTCTCTTCTCAATGGGACGTGACGGCAGCCGTGCTTATTGCAACGGCAAGTCTGTTGAAATTCCGGCATTTGTTCAGAAGAACACTGTTGATACCACGGGTGCGGGCGATACGTTTATGGGATCTTGTTTGCACTTCGTACTGGAATACGGCATTGAAAATATGACGGAAGAAAAGCTTTCTGAAATGCTTTGTTTTGCAAATGCTGCGGCATCAATTGTAACAACACGCAAGGGTGCGCTCCGCGCTATGCCGGCTGAGAGTGAAGTTTTGGCATTACAGAACGAAAGATAAAAAGAATAAAACCCAATAAAGCACAAAGCGCCCCGCGGCATATGCCGCGGG
>JAZLCV010000007.1:0-1619 GCA_045614365.1 Eubacteriales bacterium
CCTCTTCTATCCATTCACGCGATGTGATATCAAGGTGGTTTGTCGGCTCATCAAGAAGCAGGAGATTTATATCCGCCGCCATTAGTTCACAAAGCTTTAAGCGGCTTCGTTCTCCGCCGGAAAGCGTCCGTACACAGTCAAACACTTCATCACCGAAAAACTGGAACGCAGCAAGCCTGTTTCTTGCCGTCTGCGTTGAAACGCCGATATCATACAGCATCGTATCAAGAATCGTGCGGTTTTCGTCAGCAAAACGTATGACCTGAGGCAGCATTGCCACCTTTACAGACGGATTATAGGTAACGCTTCCGCGGTCAGGCGCGGTGTTTTTTGCAATGATATCAAGTAGAGTTGTTTTTCCCGTTCCGTTATCACCTACAAGAGCGATTCTATCGCCGTTTTCCATCGTGAGATTTATATCGCAGAAAAGCATTTTCTCATCAAAAGCTTTTTCAACATCAGAAAGCTTTAATACATTGTCGCCCCAGAAGCCAGCGGAGTTAAACCCGACATTTATATTGCGGTGAATCTCCTTCGGTTTTTCTGTTTTTCTCATTCTCTCAATGCGCTTTTCGATTGCAAAGGCACGAACCTGAAGCTTTTTATTCCCCATCCCCCATCCGTGCATTCTCTCTGCCGTGAACTCAAGACGCTCAATCTGTGTCTGCTCGGCTTTATATCTTTTGAGCTGTTCTTCATAACGGGCTTCGCGTTCTTTCACATAAAAGCTGTAATTTCCCGGGTAAAACTCTGCCACACCATCGGAAAGCTCAATCACGCGGGTGATGCACTTATCTATAAAATATCTGTCATGTGAAATTATAAAGACAGTTCCTCGAAAGCCCGGCAGATACCCTTCAAGCCATTCAACAGCATCTATATCAAGATGGTTTGTAGGCTCGTCAAGAAGCAATATATCCGGATCCTGCAAGAGAGCGCAGGCAATTACGATTCGCGTCTTTTCACCGCCGGAAAGCGTTTCAAACACGCGCTCGCGCATATCTGGAGGTATTCCAAGACCGTTGCAGGTTTTTGCAATTTCCGTTTCGGTATCGTACCCGCCCATGTGTTCAAAACGCGCACTCAGCTTATCATAACGCGAGAGAACATCGGCATCGGAGTATATCTCCATCATTTTTTCTAAGCTTCGCATTTCTTCCGAAATTTCAGCAAGACGCGAAAACGCGCTTAAAAGCACCTGGTTTACCGTACTTCCCGCGGGATAATCCGGTATCTGGGACACAACAGCAACCCTGCGATCCTTAGGAATAAGTATTTCTCCCGAATCATAATCAAGCTCACCGGAGAGAATTTTAAAAAGCGTTGTTTTCCCGCTGCCGTTATCACCAAGAAGCCCGACACGTTCTCCCTGTTCAATGTTAAATGACAAATCCTTCAGAACATGATGTTCGCCGTAGAATTTATTCAGTTTTGAAACCGAAATATCAATCATTTGCTTTTTCTCTCTTTATAAGCTTTGCTGATATAATTCCGCTTACGACAGCCACCATACCGCCTTCACACAGCTTCGGCAGATTTTTCGTTTCGTAATTATTCTGACTTACCGCAATATCAAGCTCGCCCATATCTGTTTTAAGCATAAGATGCAGAAATTCACC
>JAZLCV010000008.1:0-10585 GCA_045614365.1 Eubacteriales bacterium
GTTGCACTCTGGCGTCCGTCAGAATCCGTTGCTGTTACTTCGAAATGGTTCTCACCAACCTGAGAGTTGTCCGGTTTCCACGTAAGCTCGCCCGTCGTTTCATTTACCGATGCGCCACGCGGGAGTTTTGTGCCCGAATAGGTAATCGCTCTTTCAAGCGGACTTGTTGCCGTTATCATTGCCTTCAGCGTTGAGCCGGCGGAAACGGTCAAATTGCCCACAGACTCAAACTCCGGCGCTCCTGTTTCCACATAAGCAAGCGGAATTCTGAATTTTTGCTTTACATCAATATTATAAATATAACCTGCGTCAATATCGTATTCATCTGCATATGACCTTACAAGTGTATCCGAGCCGAGGTCAAGCCTTATGCTTCCGTCCTCATTTCTCCACGCATCAACTATTTCATACAGACCATTCTGAATACCGTCATTTTCAATGTAGATAGCCTTGCCCGCAAGTTCACTGGGATTTTTGCAATCAATATTGACGTCAATCCAGTTATCGAAATCGCCGAAATCAAAGCTTGTGTCAAAATCCTTTACAGTACCTGTATATGCGTTTTTCTCCATTACCGGAGCATTTTCACCGATTACCGTTCCGTCATTGATGTAACGATAAAGAACTTCATTTGAAGAATTGACGCTATACATACCTACAAAGCCCTTGAAGTAAATTTCGCGATCTTCATCGGTAAGCTTGTACGTTACCTCATTGTTTGTAGCATAAATTATATAGTCAACACGATCTTTTTCATGCGTAACCTTTACAGCACGCACAACATCGTCATCCGTCAGATTATCTTCACTCTGCACAGGCTCAATTGTGGATATCGCCTCTATTGTCTTGAGATATCTTGTATACTGATATGGCTCATAAACTGTTGTATAGAGCGAATCAAGCGTGCCCTCGCCCTCCTGCTTCTCATTTCTTACGAGAAGGTAATCAAAGGTATTCGGCATAGGCGCATTTCCGACCTTATCCGGCTTCGGCCCCGCCGCAAAAGCAACCTCTTCGGGAGTAAAGCTGTTCATCTGTGTGAGGCGAAGCTTTATTCCTTTATTGTTCTCCACGGTTTTCTTGTAGTCCTCAATATCAAACTCAACAGAGAAGGAAGTCGCAGGAGTTTTATACCTTCTCACCTTACCAAGCCATGAATGACCGCGCGGGAATACTGTATCATAAAACCATGCATCAGGTGAGTGCGGATCCTGACCGGGACCTACAAAGTATTTTATTTCTCCTGTTGTCTTATCCGTATACGGAGCTCCCTTTCCATCCGGTCCCATTCCGACATACGAACCGATATATTCGCCATTCTCGTCAACCTGCGGTGTACATTCACCAAGCCCGTCAACAGCATTTACGTGTTCTGCAGCACCACGGAAGCTGAACATATGGGACTCTCCCCCCTTTACGCGGAAAAAGTCAATTCCGTAGGAGTTATTTTCGTCAACCTTGACCATAACTACCGTGCGGCGGTAATGCTCAAGGTCTTCAACCGTCGTCTTGTATGCTCCGAGAGCCTCTGCATCTATAAGCTTAACGATTCCCGAATCATCATAGTGATACGGTGTTGCGCCTTCCGCAAAACCAACCTGATCTTCATCATTTATCGAAACTGTGTTTCCGGCAAGAGTTCCGTCGTCATACTGAAGTCTCTGAGGAAACTTTCCTGAGTTTGCAGAATATCCGAAATCCGGCGCTATGCTGAAGCCAAATGCATCTACGCCGATTCGCAGACAATCATTATGTGCGTGTGCCGCCACTGTAGGACCGAACCACAGCCAGAAGTCGCGCTGGGTGTTTATCTTTGACTGCGTGCTTGCGGAGTTATATTTCGTTCCGTCACGAAGTACAGCAAAACCGTAACCCGGGAGTAGATCACTTCGTGTAAGCGGCTGCTCACCGGAAACATAATCCCCCAAAATGTCCTGAACCGCTTCCGGTTCTGCATCAAAAATTGAGGTTCTGATATCATCGAGCTTATAACCCTTCCAGCGATAGATAAGCTGCGCAGCCTCTCTGAGTATCGACTCTGTATCGGGGTTATGAAGATCATAAAGCGACATAAAATTCGTTATCGCCTCTTCGCCCACACCATAGAAGCCAAGAGATCCAATACCTCCACTGTCGCCGATGTTTGGCTGCTGATTATCCATAATCGTTAAAGCATTCCAGGATTCAAACATCTTTGAATATTTGGGGAAGTCAAAAAGGTTGTAGTTTCTTTTTCCGTCCTTTGCATACATAAGCAGATAATCCGCAACTCTTTCAAGAGCCTTCATCTGATATGAGTTGTAGTTTGCGGCAACCTCATTTGCCTGTCCGTCACGCGTCATGTTATTAACGATATTTTTAAGAACATTTCCGCCCTGATAATCACCCTCGTTTTCCCTTCCGGAGCGCATCACCCAGTCGATAATCTCGGTGCGCATAGGTTCTTCCGCCAGAACAATAGCCGCCGCAGTGGTAGCCGCCTGCGCAAAACCGAAGTTTCCGGCAATCCGTCCCAACTTCGCTCCCTCGTACGTTTCAAGCAGAATATTCTCTTTCCAATTTTCCCAAATCTTACTGCTGCTTGATTTGTCGTTCGGGAGTTCAAAATACGCTGCCTTTTCTTTGAGAAAGTTTACCGTTTCACTCTCGAAAACCATGGGGAAAACTGCATCTGCAGAAAGTGCCCATGCCTCGAACACGGCACATTCACCGATATGCCCGATAGCATATCCCCGACCGGCTGATGCATAGCCGTCATAATCGAGAAGGTCGTACTGATGATATGTATCTGCCCATCTGTCAACAAGGGCTGCACCGGCAAGACCATAGCGTTTATCTCCGGTGTATACATACGCTTTTGAGAGCGTTGTTGCAACGCCCTGAACCTCTCCCCAGAGCTTATAGAGATAGTGGGCTATATACAGTTTCGTTTCTTTGAACTCCCCGGACATATATGGAGTTCCGTCAGGCTTGGTTGGACGATAACCAAAGCCATCGTCGACGCCCCATGTTGTAACGCTTTCGCCTTCTCGTAAGCCCTGGTTATAGTTGATGGTTGTTGCTTCCCCTACCTCAGGGTAGAGATCGTTTTTAAGCGCGTCCTTTTCGCCGTTTGCCACAGCTTCTGCATTTGCCGCAATGGCACGGTCAACGTCATAGTGTCCCTCAGCATCGCGACCGCGCTCGTAGAGAAGCGCAAAGTCATTTGACGGGAAAAGACGCTTGCAGCCTATGCACTGAACCTTCCACGGACGATTTACCGGATTTGCGCTATATATCGAGTGGTCGCTCATCTGCGGATGAGCCGCAAGGTTCTCACCGCAATAATGGCATACATACCAGCCCGGATCATTGCGGTAAGTGGGCGTTTGCGAAGACGGTATACCGTTTGGCACCATAAGCGAATAGTATGTTTCCCATGTGTTAAGATAATTATCAGCCTTTGCTACCATGCTCTTAACTTCACTCTTTGCCCAGGCATAACGCTGTGCGTTTTTCTTCGCATTTTCCTTTTTTTCGGTAGTATAATATGTCGATTCCTTTTTTCCCTCATGCTCTGTAACAGTTATCTTCTTGCTTGCAGTAATAACTTCGGCTCCGCGGAAGTTATTGACCGTTGCAGTGACGGTCGTTTCACCGACAGAAAGACCTTTCACCATTCCTGTTTCATCAACAGAAACAATACCCTCAGGCTCATAGGAATAGGAAATCTCACTTAACGGGACATCTATTGCATGCCCGCTGTTCATTTTGACAGTAAAGGATGTACTTGCTACTTCTTCCAGGAATAGTCCATCATCTGCCGCAAGCTCTGCACTGCCTTCAACGACTCCCGTATCATCTATGACGGTGATAGGAAGAGTTGCTGTGCACTGCTTTCCGCCTACAGTTGCTTTTACCGTAATATTGGCATTCCCCTCCATATCTGCGGTGATAACACCATCTTCAGATACCGAAGCAATTCTGTTTGCAGATGAGCCAAACTGTGTTGAGGTTATTTCTCTTGCCACAGAGGCTCCGTCCGTTGCAGGAATAATTTCTGTTTTAATCTGCATCGTTGTCGGGTTTTCGGGGTCTGTCATAACAAGCTCGTTTGAGTCAACCGAGATAATGAACATCTCATTATCGGCAGGTGTCTCACCCGGATAAACGCCTGCAAGAACAGACTCCTCCCCACTTTTTAATGTAAATGTTCCGATTGAACCGTATTTCCAGCTCTGACCCACGCCCGTACCGTCGGTAGGCATAAATGTGAATACATAGTATCCGCGTTCAGGAATAACAACCTTTCCGACATATGACGGTACAGCTACCGCTTGAAAACGATTTGTAGTCAGCTCATCGTGGCAATCATAGCTTCCTACAAAGTCTTCTTCATTTGTTGAAGCTTTGCTCTTGTTGACAAAAACGTCTACCATATATGCATCCTGAGATGCCGCATGATTAACGGTAAGATCATATATGCCACCCTGCGGCACATAGACCTCAAGCGCAACATATCGCCCAAGACATGAAAGGATGAAGTTGTTCATAATCAGGAAGCCGTTTTTATATGCTGTACCGGAGGTAGCCCCGAAGAACCTGTAAAATCCTTTTGTATTCTCATCGGTAAGTTTCTTTAGATCACCCTTGTTGGTGCTATCCCAGCCGAGACGATTCATATCGCCCTCGATGTCGTAGGTTATGGATATTCCGCTACCGGTAGGGACTTTGACCTTAGTTTCAAAGTTTGCAGAATAATCCTCGCCGTAGCTTGCCGTGAAGAAAACGCTGGTTTCGCCCGCACCATGCGCCGTTACAACGCCATCGTCAGATACAGACGCAACATCTTCGCCACCTTCTGCAATTTTGAAATCAGAACAGGCAAGCTCAACTTTGCTTACATCAGAAAGTATAGCATATGCTGAAAGCTTTATCTGCTGGTCAGGCATAAGAGTTACGCCTGTATTTTCAAAATCAGCATACGAATCCATAACAACGAGTTTTTCGCCCGCATTCAAAACTATATCGCCGATATAGGCATAGTCGGAATAGTCCGTTACAGCAGCGCCTTCCGGAAGCGGATCGGGAGCAGGTACAGTGTCGTGTGCACGGAAGCCGATATAATACTTTCCTGGATCTTCGAAATAATGGCTTCCGACATACGTAGGTGTCTCTGCTTTAACGACCTTACCTGATGCAACAGTTGTATCGTTACAACTTATTGTGCCTACAAAATTTCCGTCGGTAAGGTCTGCCGCACCCGGCTTTTCACCGTCGCTCTTAAGGACATAAACGCTTACCTCGCCGCCGAGAAGAGCTTTGCCGTTATACATAGAAATGTCGTATTCGCCCTCTCTCGGCACGTTTATCTCAAGGAATATCCAGTTGCCCTGATACATCTCAAACATTCCGGTTCTCCATCTGAGATGATAGTTCTTCTTGCCGTCATTTCTTGAGTCACTCGCGTATTGGAAAAAGTCGTTGGTGTTTTTATATGTAATATTTCCGGCGAAGGTGGTATCCGTGTTTGATGAAATTTCGCTATGCAGCTTTGCAAGGTCATACTTTATCGTAATTCCGTTATTTTCTTTAACCTTTATAGGCTGCGTGAAGGTGCCGAGATATGTGCCGCCATAGCTTGCATCAAACGTAACTGTAGTATTGCCTATCAAGACACCTGTGACCTTACCGCTGTTTGTCACCGTTGCAATGCCCGGATCTGCGCTTTGGCAGTTTGAAATGTCCGCTTCGCCCCATGTGCTGTCTGAGAGAAGAACCAGAACCGCCACATTGCAGCTTTTTGCCTGTGCAACAGAAAGCGTTTGCCCGGAAAACTCATATTTTCCCATATATACATTGCCGTCACCGCCGTCAAGAACAACATTGCCTAAAAATCCCTTCACATCCGCCTTGAAGCCCATATAATACTCGCCCGCCGTCGGGAAGGTATAACTTACGGGGTTTCCGGCTTTATCTGTTAACTGATTAGGATTTTCTTTGCCGTCTGCGCCTCTTCCTTTTTTACAGTCGACGCTTCCTATATAATTATTGTCCGAAAGTGCATCCAAATTCGGTGTAACTGTGTCCGGAAAAATATATGCATCGAGATAATCTCCGGTATTACCCACATGGTTTTTTATCTTGATATCGTACTTACCTTCTATCGGAACATTAATTTTAAAGACTATCCAATGCCCTGCACTGAGCTCGATACACGGACTGTTGTTATGATAGGCTAAACCGCCGGCAGAAGCCGCGGCCCATGTGAAAAAGCCGTTCGTTGTATCATAAGTAAGAATTTCGCTCAAAGAGCCGCTTTCGCCTTTATGGCTCATTATGTCGTACTCGACGGTAATGCCCGACTTATTCGTCGCGAGCACTTCCGCAGGAACAAGCGGCATTATCAGGCACAAGATAAGTATAAGGGATATAATTCTTTTCTTCATACGCTTATCTCCTTTCTTTTGTCTCCTATTGTTTATCTGTTTTGAGCATTTCAACCTTGTTTTTGAACAAACAAGGTTGAAAACATCTCACTTATTAATTAGCATAGATTACTCGGTACGTGTTGCCATCCTTATATACAAGATATCCGCGTGCTACCGGATATTCGGATGTTGCACTGAACTGGCCGTGGCCTGCTTCATTGAGATTGCGCTGTGAGCTCATCTTTTCCTGACAGCTCTCAACCGTGGGGACTTCACCCTCTTCGCCGAAGAGAATACCAACTTCAAGAAGCGTTGCGTTTCCGGCATCATATTCTACCATATAAGAATTGCCTTTCTTTGCATCAAGCATAAGCTTTGCACCGTTGTGACCTTCATTTGAGGTTGTGATTTCCGTCTTATCCCAGATGAAGAACTTATATTCCGTTCCGTAGTCTACAAGCTTTCCGTCACGATACCAGTAAACTGCGCCATTATCAGATGTGCAGGTTACTTCGGTATCGTACTTGTTATCATCCTTTGTCATTGTGAAGCCGTTTCCGGTTACTGCATATTCGTCGTTATTCTTTGTAAAGTCTGCAATCCAACTTGTGATTGCGTTTTCCTCTTTTGCTTTTGTCCAAGACTCTGCAAAGGTGTAGCCAACAATCGGAGAAACTGTTGCCGGCTGTGTGTTTCCGAGGAACTCACCGTTCCAGTGGTAATACTCATTGGTTGCAGCTGCGTTCACCGGTGTGTAAATGGCGGTGAGGTATGTATGCGTTGTTGCAGTAAACGTATACTTCGGCTCTGTCCATACAAGATGTCCGTCATCTGTGCTTCCTCGTACCCATCCGCGGAATACCATATTCTTCTCCGAAAGATCTGCCGCTTCTACTGTCATTTTGCTGCCGAGTGTTGCCGATGTAATAGTCGGTATTCCGTCGCCGTCTTCATCAATACCAATCGAAACGAAACTGGTTTTTGCATCCTTTACGGAAACCTTTGTGGTGAAGCTGCTCATACCGGATATGACGTCATCGCCGGAATATGTAACGGTGATGTTTGCATCGCCGTAGCCCACAGCTTTGATTTTGCCGTTTTCAACCTTTGCAACATCTGAATTGTCGGATTCGTATGTTACGTTTTCTGTAAGCTCTGCAGCAGTTGAGCTTAAGTATGCCTTTATGGTATCGGTCGTTCCGATTGCGATTTCCTTTTCGTTAAGTCCCATAAGTGCATTGCCGATACCACCGTCAAGGACTATATCACCAACAAAACCTGTTTTTCCATCGTCAACAGGCTTAAATCCGATGTAATACTCACCCGTCGTTGGGAAGTTGTAGCTTGCATTTACTCCGTCTTTAACAAACGGGTTCGGGTTGTTTTTTCCGTCTGTACCGGTATAGCTACTGCAATCAACACTTCCTATAAAGTTACTGTCCGAAAGTGCTTTCTCGTCTGGTTTCGCATTACCAGAGAAGATATATGCGTTGAGGTTTCCTCCAGTATTACCTACATGGTTTTTTATCTTGACATCGTATGTGCCTGCTGCCGGAACATTAATTTTAAAGATTATCCAATGTCCCGCAGGGATCTGAATGCATGTAGTGGTTTGGTGATACCCAAAACTGGTGGAAGAAGCAGTTGCGTAGGTGAAAAAGCCGTTTGTTGTCTCGTAGCTAAGACGTTGGTATAAAGAACCGCTTCCGTTTGCTTTATGGCTCATTATGTCGTACATAACGGTAATGCCCGATTTTGCTGCTGTAACCTCAAGCTCGCGGCTGATGCTATTTGCAGCCCCTTCCGCTGTTGCGGTAATTGTTGTTTTACCTGCCATTAATGTCGTTATATTGCCTTCAGAATCAACGGTTGCAACATCTTTATTGGAACTGTCATATGTAAATGCTGTTACTTCAGTTGCGACAGCATTATTACCTTTTTTTACTTCCCTTGCATAATCACTCCTATATGCCGTTGCAATTGCCTGTGCATGCTCGCCTACCCCTACAGATTCCGGTTCAATTGTCATATCACCGATAAGCGCATAACCACTTCCACCGTCGAGGACGATATTGCCGACAAAACCTGTTCCATTTTCCGCCTTGAAGCCCATATAATACTCGCCCGCAGTCGAGAAGGTATAGCTTGCATTCACTCCGTCCTTAACGAATGGGTTCGGAGTACCCGATGTCGCGCCGTTATTAGTGTTTGTAGCAACTCTACTGCTGCAATTGACACTTCCTATGTAATTATCGCTCGAAAGTGCATCCGCATCCGGTGTCTCATCGGTCGGGAATATATATGCCTTGAGGTCGCCTCCGGAATTACCTAAATAGTTTTTTATCTTGATATCGTACTTACCTGCTACCGGAACATTGATTTTAAAGATTAACCAATTCCCAGTAGTGAGTTGAACGCAGTAACTGTTGGCATGATACCACACGGATGCTGCCGAAGTGCCCTCGAAGCCCAAAAAACCATTTGTTTTTTCGGATGTAAGAATTGTTGCTATTGGTGTACTGGCAACAAAATGGCTCATTATGTCGTACTCGACATAAACGCCCGATTTTTCCGATGCAGCTTCTCCCTCCACCGCGAAGGACATCGGCATAAGCGAGAAGACCATTGCAATCGCCAACGCCATTGATAATAAGGTTTTGCTCATTTTTTTCATTTTGTTTCTCCTCCAGTTTTTGTAATTTTTTCGTTTTTAATAAAAGATAACTTTTGCTTAAAACTCAATTTTATTATAGCATTATACAGATGCTTTATACCGATATTCTTATTTGTAGTTCTGATATGCGTTCTCATAGATTGCGAGAATCTCGTCAATCGGCTGAGCAGCAAGCTCTGCCTGGAATGCTTCCCAATCGGAAAGCGGGCGCTGACCGATGATGAACCTTGTGATGTTCTCTTTTACCATTGTATCAACGGAAGTGTTAAGGTCAGCAAGCTGCTGCGACTCTGCAGATGAAAGCTGCATATAGCTTGTCGGGTCAAGCTCCGGATATGTATGCTCAATCAAGAAGTCTGTTGTAGATGCCTGCTCTTCTGATATTGACGCATCAACGGATTCCGGATCTACACGCAGATATGCTCCGATTGTCTGGAAGCCGTAAAGAAGCTTTGCATTGTCGCCCTCATTCGGGAGGATGTACTGCTTCTTGCCATCAACAATCTCGTAGGTCTCGCCTTCCTTACCCCAGCTGATAAGCTCACAGCCCTCATCGGAATAGAACCAGTTTACATAACGCATTGCGTTTGCGATGGATGCTGCATCACCTGTGTTCGGAACACCAAAGCCCATCGGGTCGTAGTTGTACTTGTTAAGCATATTGACGCCAATGCCGTTTGTGGATTTCGGCGGAACCATTGCTGCCACTGTGTACTCGGGCTTCTCGGCGCGGGCGATGTTGTTGAAGAAGTCAATACGCACCTGATACTCCGGCATAATAAAGCCACGATCAGTAATAACAAGTTCCTGCCATGAAGATGCATTAATTGTGATGAAGTCTGCCGGGATAAGCTTCTCATTTACCATCTTGTTAAGGAAGGTAACGATTTCAAGCATAACCTCGCTCTCAGCAGCACCATAGCACCACTTTTCGTTTTCAAAATCATAGTATGCACCGGTGTGGAAATTCGGCTTGAAAGACGAACCGATAACGCTGATGTTGTTAAATCCGTTTCTCATGCAGAACGGGAAAGAATCGGGATAGAGCTCTTTAAGCTTTTTTGAAACTTCGTAGAGTTCATCCATTGTTTCCGGAGTTTTAAGACCGTGCTTATCAAAAATATCCTTGCGGTAGAGCCAGCCGCGAAGGTTTGTTGCGCGCTCCATACCGTAGATCGGAGCATAATAAACCTTGCCGTCTGCAGCGCGGCGGGTATCGCGCATCCACTGCTGATCTTCCGGAAGAGAATCCCAGAATTTGTTGTAGTCCGGAAGGAATTCTTCGTAATCATCAAGCGGGAGAAATGCGCCCTGCTCACAGTAGTCTGCAAACGTACTATGCTTACCCTGGAAGCCGAATACATCCGGAAGAGAATCCGGAGCTGCCATTGTGAGCGAGAACTTTGTGCCGAAGTCTGAAGCCGGAACAGCGTTTACGTTGATTGTGCCGCCGATTGCCTCTTCGATGTACTCCCATACTTTCCAGGTTTCGTCATACGGC
>JAZLCV010000009.1:0-14330 GCA_045614365.1 Eubacteriales bacterium
AATTATGAACAGACGAAAAACGCGCCGTATTCTTGTCGGCAATGTCCCGGTGGGAGGAAATGCTCCTGTTGCCGTCCAGTCGATGTGTAATACGGATACGAGAGATGTTGATGCAACTCTTTCACAGATAGAGCGCCTTTCTGCCGCCGGATGTAAGATTGTGCGTGTAGCTGTTGTTGATAAAGATGCCGCACACGCAATCGGAAAAATTGCCGAACGCGCAAATGTGCCGATAGTTGCAGATATTCATTTCGATTCCCGCCTTGCAGTTGAGGCTGCGGCGGCAGGTGCGGCAAAAATCCGTATTAACCCGGGAAATATAGGCGATGATGGAAAAGTTCGCGATGTGGTAAATGCCTGCAGAGTTAAAAATATACCGATACGCATTGGCGTGAACGGCGGGTCTCTTGAAAAGGAAATTCTTGCAAAATACGGTGTGTCCGCGCGTGGAATGGTAGAATCTGCAAAAGGCCATATTGACATTCTACGTAAATTTGATTTTGAAGACATTTGTATATCGGTGAAAGCGTCCTCGGTTGCTCTTACGATAGATGCTTATCGTATGCTTTCCGCTGAAGTGGATTATCCGCTTCACCTTGGTGTTACCGAGGCGGGAACAGTTCGCATCGGAAAGCTTAAATCTGCTGTCGGAATAGGTTCGCTTTTGCTTGACGGAATAGGTGATACGATTCGTGTCTCTCTAACAGACGATCCGGTGTGTGAGGTTGAAACAGCCTATGACCTTTTGCACGCAATCGGAATGAGTGAAAACACGCCTTCGCTCGTTTCGTGTCCTACGTGCGGTAGATGCATGATAGATCTCATACATATAGCAAAAGAAGTTGAAAAACGCCTTTCCGATGTCAAAAAACCTATTAAGGTTGCCGTTATGGGGTGCGTTGTAAACGGTCCTGGGGAAGCTAAAGAAGCTGATATCGGAATGGCAGGAGGAAAAGAAATAGGAATTCTTTTCAGAAAAGGAGAAATCGTGAAAAAGGTCCCCATGAATGATATCGTGGATGAGCTTATGAAAATGGCATACGAGATTTAAGAAGTGGAAATTGGGTAGAATATGGATAAAAACAGCTTAAAGCCGTTCGGTGAAGTGTTTAAAATCAGGGGAGAGAAATGCCTTGAAATCTTTGAACAAGCAGTGCAAATAAAAGCATTGACGGCAGATAAAACTCAAAACAGAATAACTGCATATCTTTATTCAGAAAGGATTTTTGCATCTTCGGAAATCCGCGCGGCTGAAAAGGTGATTGCCGAACGTTATCGTTTGAACCGTGCAACTTTTCTTCTGTCGTATCCGCGTTCGCTTTTCGGTGATGAATATTTCCTCGCACTGGCAAAAAGACTGTGCGAGGAAATTCCTGCTACGATCGGGTATTTAAGCGGTGCGCAGTGGTCATATGACGGAGAAAACACGCTTACGCTGACTTTAAAAACGGGACTTAACGGCTTTTCGGACAAGTGCATTCGTTTTATAAAAAGTGCAATTGAAAATGAGTTTTCAATGAATATTGATGTTCGGACAGAAGTGGCTGAAGGTACTGACCGTGCAGCGGAAGAACGCCTTTTGTCGTTGCAGCGTGAAATTGAAGAAGCGGCAAAAGTGTCGGCGGAAAAGCCGAAGCCAGCACCGGTCAAGGAAGAGTCTGTTGCTGCTCCGGCAAAGGAAGGTTTTAAAAGTTTCCGTAAAAAGCTTAATGAGGAGCAGGGGGAGGTTGTTCTCGGAAAGTCTGCCTTTGGTGAATATATTGATATCAATACGATTGAAGAAGCGTTTGGCGATATATCAATAAAAGGAGAGATATTTGCCACGGAATGCCGCGAGTTTGAAGAGCGCGGTGTTGCTACATACAGCTTTGATATGACAGACTACAAGGGCTCTGTACGTGTTGTTGTACGAAATATAAAGCTTGAAAACCTTGGTGATGTTTCGGGGAAACTAAAAAAAGGTGCATATGTTCACGTTTACGGTTCCACGCAATATGATATGTATCTTAAAGATACCGTTGTGCGTCCCCGTAATATCGTGCTCGGAAAAGCACCCTCGCGTGAGGATACAGCTGCGGAAAAGCGTGTTGAGCTTCATATGCATACCAATATGTCAACTATGGACGGAATTACACCAACTGCAGATCTCCTAAAGCGTGCAGCAGGGTGGGGGCATAAGGCAATTGCCGTTACCGACCACGGTGTCGTGCAGGCGTTCCCGGATGCTATGAATGCAGCACCTAAGCTGGGAATAAAGGTTTTGTATGGCGTTGAGGCATACTATGGTGGTAATCGCAAAACACAGGTTGTTACTGGTAATATTCCGTCAGGATTTGACGGCGAGTTTGTGTGCTTTGACATAGAGACAACCGGTCTGTATAAAAAGACGTGTAAGATAATTGAGATTGCAGCAGCTATTCTGCGCAATGGTGAAATATGTGAAAAATTTCAGACATATGTAAATCCTGAGTGCGCTATTCCCGAAAAGATAAGCGAGCTTACGGGAATAACCAACGGAATGGTAGTTGACTCGCCAAAGATAGATAAAGCGCTGCACGATTTTCTGGAATTTGTGGGGAATAGGCCTCTTGCAGCGCATAATGCGGAATTCGACGTTGGGTTTATAACAGAAGCTTGTAAGGGTCTTGGTATAGAGCGTGAGTTTAACTATATTGATTCTCTTGAGCTTTCAAGAAAGCTTCTGCCGGATACAAAAAACCATAAGCTTGATACAGTGGCAAAGGCGCTTAAACTTCCGAAGTTTGAACACCACAGAGCGCTTGATGATGCGGTGACGGTAGCTTTTATTCTTCGTGCTTTGTTCAGTGAGCTTTCCGAAGTACACCGGATAACCGAAGTGTCAAAACTGAATGATTTTACGCTTGGTTCAAAAGAAAAAGAAAAGCTTAACCGCTTTCATATGATAATCATCGCAAAAAACTATGTCGGACTTAAAAATCTTTATAAGTTGATATCGGTATCTCATCTTGAGTATTATGACAGACGTCCGATTATTCCGAGACATGCTCTTGAAAAGCACAGAGAAGGTCTTATTGTTGGTTCTGCGTGTGAAGCAGGTGAGCTTTACGGTGCGATAGTTGAAGGGAAAAAATATAGTGAACTGCTTAAAATTGCTGATTTTTATGACTTTCTTGAGATTCAGCCGGTCGGAAATAATGCATTTATGCTTACAAACGGCATTGCGTCATCGGAAGAGGATATACGTAACTTCAACAGAACAGTTGTAAAGCTTGGTGACGAGCTTGGTATTCCTGTTGTAGCTACGGGAGATGTGCATTTTCTTGATCCTCATGATGAGGTTTATCGTCGTGTTCTTATGGCAAGTAAAAACTTTGCCGATGCGGATAACCAGGCTCCGTTATATCTTAAAACAACAAATGAAATGCTTGATGAGTTTTCCTATCTCGGTGATAAAAAAGCATATGAGGTTGTTGTAAAAAATACCAATATGATAGCTGATATGTGCGAGGAAATACGCCCGATTCCGGAAGGTCAGTATCCTCCTGCGATTGAAGGCTCCAAAGAAGAGCTCAAAATGCTTTGTTATAACAAGGCGAAAGAACTTTACGGCGAGCCTCTTCACGATACAGTCCGCGAAAGGCTTGAATATGAGCTTTCAAAGATTATTGGGCATGATTTTGATGTTATGTATATGATTGCACAGAAGCTTGTAACCCAGTCTGTTTCAGACGGATATCTTGTAGGCTCCCGAGGTTCGGTTGGCTCATCTTTTGTTGCGTTTTTGTCCGGAATAACCGAGGTTAATGCGCTTCCTCCACACTACAGATGCAAAAAGTGCAAAAACGTCGTGTTCGAGTCAAGCGGAGAATATGCTGCAGGAGCGGATCTTCCGAACAGAAACTGTGAGGTCTGCGGAGAACCGATGGTCAAGGATGGCTTCAATATTCCCTTCCAGACGTTCCTTGGCTTTGATGGTGATAAAACTCCCGATATTGACCTTAACTTCTCCGGCGAATATCAGTCCACTGCTCATGGACAGGTTGAAGACTTGTTCGGACAAGGCCACGTTTTCCGCGCAGGAACAATAGCTACGGTTGCAGATAAAACTGCGTTCGGATATGTCAAAAAATATGCCGAAGAGCGTTCAATGAATATGACGCAGGCCGAAAGAAATCGGATAGTTATTGGCTGTACGGGGATAAAACGAACAACAGGTCAGCATCCGGGCGGTGTTATGATTGTGCCAAAGGATAAAGAAATTTATGACTTCACTCCGGTTCAGCATCCTGCGGATGATAAGGATTCCGATATTATTACTACGCATTTTGACTACCATTCAATTCACGATAACCTCCTGAAGCTTGATATGCTCGGGCACGATGATCCGACGATTATACGTATGCTTGAAGACCTGACTGGGCTTAATGCGCGTGCTATCCCGCTTGATGATCCGGAAACAATGAGCATTTTCACATCTATCGCTGCGCTTGGAATAGAGGAAGATCCGATTCTTGGAAAAACCGGAAGCGTTGCCGTACCGGAATTCGGCACTCACTTTGTCCGTCAGATGCTTCTTGACACACAACCGACAACGTTTGATGAGCTCGTCCGAATTTCAGGTCTTTCACATGGAACGGATGTTTGGCTTACAAACGCTCAGGATCTTGTTCGCGACGGTGTTGCAACGCTTAAACAGGTTATCTGTGCCCGTGACGATATTATGCTTTATCTTATTGATAAGGGCGTTGATCCGAAGCTTTCATTTACGATAATGGAAAGTGTCCGAAAGGGAAAGGGCTTAAAGCCTGAGTGGGAAGAAGAAATGCTTGCACACGATGTTCCTCAATGGTATGTTGATTCATGCAAAAAGATAAAGTATATGTTCCCGAAGGCTCACGCTGTTGCTTACGTTATGATGGCTTTCCGTATTGCATGGTTTAAGGTGCATCATCCGAAAGCCTTCTATGCAGCGTATTTCTCCATCCGTGCAAAAGCTTTTGATGCTTCTGTTATGACGAATGGCGATGCCGTGGTTCTTTCCAAGATGGATGAGCTTAATGCGATGGAAAAAATTTCGCAGAAGGAAGAAAATATGCTTGTCACGCTTGAAGTCTGTCATGAGTTTTATAAGCGCGGGCTTACATTTGAGCCGATAAATCTTTACGAGTCTGACACGAAGAACTTTAAGATAACGGAAAATGGTCTTATTCCTCCGTTTACGGCAATTTCGGGTCTTGGTGAGGTTGCGGCACAGAATATCGTCGATGAACGCGTAAATGGTCGTTTTATGTCCATAGAAGAGTTGCAGAACAGGTGTAAGCGTGTGTCGAAGGGCGTTATAGAAATGCTTGAGGCAAATAATGTGCTACGTGACATTCCAAACACAAGTCAAGTATCACTTTTTTAATAAAAAATCCAAAAAAATCTTGCAAATTGAGTCAAAATATGTTATTTTATATTAAATGCATATTGTGAGGTGAAAGACGTGCGGTTTATTCCGATAAACCTTGATAATGTAAAAAATGCGGCAACGATGTTTGTCGGTATAGCAAACGCTGAGCCGTGGAATGGCAAGTGGACCTATTCATCTGCGTATGCGCGTCTGTTTGCAATTGCGAAGTCTATCGGCTTTACAGGTTTTATCACTATGGATAATAATGGCCTTCCGTGTGGTTTTGTTATGGGGAACACTAAAAACCGTGATGACGGCGGACTTGACTTTGTTCTTTGTGAAATTTGCTATCAGAACAGTGATGCAGGTCTTGTCTACGCGCAGAAGACTCTTGATTATCTTTCTGAGCAGCTTGCCATGCGCCATATTGTCCGTATGATCTATGTTGAGCAGGGCGGGAACAGTGTTTCGAGGTATTTTGCAACGCTAAATTTCTCAAAAATGGAAGATGTTGTAGCGGTCGAAAAACGAATAAATTAAAAACTTTTGGCTATAATGTTAAAAAAATCGCAATTTCCTCTTGATTTTCCTGAAAAATGTGGTAAACTAACATAGGTAAAAAATTTAAGAAGATGTAATTATGCCACTTGTAACTTCAACAGAAATGTTCAAAAAAGCATATGAGGGCGGCTATGCTATCGGCGCCTTCAATGTAAACAACATGGAGATTGTCCAGGGTATCACTGAGGCAGCTAAAGAGGTTAACTCTCCTCTTATTCTCCAGGTTTCAGCAGGAGCAAGAAAGTATGCAAAGCACGTATACCTTATGAAGCTTATCGAAGCTGCTATTGAGGATACAGATCTTCCGATTTGTGTTCACCTTGACCACGGTGACAGCTTTGATATCTGCAAGTCCTGCATCGATGGCGGTTTCACTTCCGTTATGATCGACGGTTCTAAGTATTCTTTTGAGGAAAACATTGAGCTCACAAAGAAGGTTGTTGATTACGCTCACGCTCGTGGCGTTGTTGTAGAAGGTGAGCTCGGTAAGCTTGCAGGTATTGAGGATGATGTAAACGTATCCGATGAGGATGCTCAGTTCACAAATCCTGCAGAGGTCGAAGAGTTTGTTACCCGTACGGGTGTTGATTCTCTTGCTATCGCTATCGGTACAAGTCACGGTGCGTTCAAGTTTAAGGGTGAGCCGCGCCTCCGTTTCGATATTCTTGAAGAGGTTTCAAAGCGTCTTCCAAACTTCCCGATTGTTCTTCACGGTGCATCCTCCGTTATTCCGGAGTATGTTGAGATGATCAATGCAAACGGCGGTAATATGCCGGGGGCACAGGGTGTTCCCGAAGATATGCTTCGTCAGGCTGCACGTATGGCTGTATGTAAGATCAATATCGACTCTGACCTTCGTCTTGCAATGACAGGTACGGTTCGTAAGTATTTTGCAGAGCATCCTGAGCACTTTGACCCGCGTCAGTACCTTGCTCCGGCAAGAGCGAACATCAAAGAGCTTGTAAAGCATAAGATTGTCAATGTTCTCGGCAGCAATGATAAGATCTAACTGCAATTTATAGCTAAAAATAAAGGTGACAGGCTCGTGCAATTTGAAGCTTGTCACCTGTATTTTTAATTTGGGATGTGAAAAAGTTTGGGGAAAAGACACCTTTTTTGGTTTTGTGCATCATTTGTTACAACTGCGGCTGTGTGGTTTCTTTGTGAGACGGCACTTTCCTTCTGTGGAGTATGGATGCTCTTTATTTTGCCGGCGGTTTCTTCTCTTTGTTTTACGAAAAACAAAGTCAGTGCATCGCTCGTTCTTATTGCAGCAGTCTTGTCTATTGTTTATCTATATTATTTTACTGTAAATGATGAACTGCCGAGAAGTTTCTTTGCCCAATCGGAGATGACAGGTGAGGTTGCGTCTTATCCTGATATCACGAAGTCAGGAAAGACTTCGTTTGACGTGAGGATTGATTACAGCGGAAAGAGTGTAAAAGCTTATGTATATTCCGATGTATCTCCTGAAAGTCTTTCTCCGGGAGACACCATTCATATGAAAGCAACTTTGTATGAGCTCGAAAACACCCGTTATTTTGCAGAAAAAACATATTACAAGTCGAGATACACGGATGTTGTAATGTTTGCGGAAAACATCGTTATTCTGTCGGAGAATGCAGAAATGAAGCTTCGGTATGTTCCTCAGTTTTTTGCCAAGCTTTTTAAAGAAAAAGCAAAAGAACTTTATAATATGCGGTCGGCTGCGATTGTAAATTCACTGATTATGGGGGATAAAAGCAGTCTTTCGGAAGAATTTAGCAATAATCTGTCTGCAACTGGTATGTCGCATGCAGTTTCTGTTTCGGGACTTCATATTTCTTTCATTCTTGGATTATTTTTATATTTTTCAAAAAATAAATATCTTAAGATTGCAGTGCAACCAATAGTTTTTCTTTTTGTGCTTATGGTAGGAGCGCCGCAATCTGCTTTACGCGCATTCATTATGCAGATGTTTGTTGTTATGTCTGATTTCGGAAAAAGAGAGTATGATCAGCTTACTGCGCTGTCTTTTTCGGCGTTTTTTTTATGCGTTTTGAACCCATATTGTGTAACGGATTCCGCATTTTTGTTGTCTTTTGCAGCAACTCTTGGTATAATAGTGTTGTATCCAAAGATTCGCGAAGTATTTGAATGTTTCACGGTACATAAAAAGAACTATTTGAGAAAACTTACGGTGGGGATAGTGTCGGTTGCGGCAGTATCGATTTCGGCAACGTTTTTTACAGCTCCGCTCACAGCATACTTGTTCGGTACGGTTTCTATAATAGGTCCTGTTGCAAATATAATCCTGAATGTGTTTATGTCTGCGGTCTTTTCTCTTGGTTTTGTGAATACTTTGCTTGGTTTTGCACTGCCGGCGGTTGCAAGGGCAGGCGCATATATTATAGATTTCTTGGTGGGGATTATTATGGGAATAGTTAATACATTGGCATCTCTTCCGATGTCTGAAATTTTTGTGGGCGAGCCTATTGTTCTTTTTACGATATGCTTTGTTTGCTTTGTGGTTGTTTATGCGATTTCAGTGGGGAAAAACAAGATCCGGCTTACTGTTTCTGTAATATCAATATTTTTTGCTGTTGCTTGTGCGTTTATGGTAATGGCAGGAGAAAAATCACAGAAACAGCATGGCGAAGGGATTCGCTTTGATGTTCTTGATGTGGGGCAAGGTCAGTGTATTGTCGCAACTGCCGGAGAGAACTGTGTTGTTATCGACTGCGGCGGTGATGCTCCTGCAGACCGTATTGCGATATCCCATCTTTTCAGCCTCGGGGTTCCGGACATAGATGCTCTCATCCTCACTCACGCTCATGCTGACCATGCAAACGGTGCAGAGTATTTAATTGAATCAGTTAGTACAAAGACTGTGTATATGCCTGCGACCGACAGGGAAAATGCAACATTCATAGATGTTGTTAACAATGCTTCAAAAGAGTGTAATGTTGTGTTTGTAGATAAAGATACTGTAATTGAACTTGAGAATATGGAACTAAGACTTCTAACGCTTCCTTTGGGAAGCGATGAAAATGAAAACGGACTTGTTGTCCTTGTATGTGACGGGGAATATGAACTTCTCATAACGGGAGATATTGCAACATCAAATGAAAAGCTCGTCCTTGACCGCATTCCGGATTGCGAGAGTTACATAGTAGGACATCATGGTTCAAAAACATCAAGTTCTTTGGCTCTTCTGAACCGCGCCCTTCCGGAGCTATCCGTTATTTCTGTAGGAAAAGGAAACTCTTACGGTCATCCTTCATCGCAGGCGATGAAGAGACTTCGGAATATAGGTTCTGAGGTCAGAAGGACAGACACAGAGGGAACGTTGACCTTTTATTCGCGAAAAAGGGAGGAAGCGCTACAATGAATATGAAATTAGAAGAGTTTAAGCAAAAGCTGAAAAACGAAGATTTTTCTTCATTATATATTTTCTACGGAGAAGAAGTATATCTCCTTGAATATTATCTTTCAGAGCTTCAGAAAAAGGTTGTCGGGGATATGATGCCCGAGTTTAACCTGACACTTATAAATAATAAAGAGCCGGAATTCAATGAGCTTGCAGATGTGGTGGAAAGCTACCCTGCTATGAGTGATCGTCGGCTTGTGATTGTGCGTGACTTTGATGTTATATCTGCAAACGCAGATTTTTCTGAAAAAGCAGAGAAGCTTTTTTCTGATATGCCCGAGTATTGTGTTCTTGTTTTTGTGTATTCAAATATCGAGTATAAACCCGACAAAAGGAGGAAACTTTATAAAGTTTTTGAGAAATACGGCTATGCGATTGATTTCAAAAAACAGTCACGCACTGATCTGATTTCGTGGATCAAGCGCAGATTCCTTGCAAACGGTAAGGATATAAGTTCTGATACTGCCGATTTCATGATGTATTACTGTGGCGAGATTATGCAACAGCTGATTCCTGAAATTGAAAAGGTATCAGCATACGCAAAAAAAAAGGAAATTTCGCGTGCTGATATAGAAAGCATTGCATCGCGTAATGTAACGTCTGCAGTATTTGATGCTGCAAATGCTGTTGCAGAGAAAAAATATGGCGAAGCGCTTGCTGTTCTTGAAGACCTTGAGGCTCAAAATGAGAAACCTATACCGGTTCTTGCGCTTATCGCACAGCAGTTTCGCCGTCTTTATGCCGCAAAGCTCATTATGGAACGCGGTGGCGGAAAAAATGAGGTGATGGAGCTGTTTGATATGAGAAGCGACTATCCTGCACGCCTTGCTTTGAATGCGGCACGCGCGATGAGTAAAAAGCATCTCCGACGTTCGATTGAACTTACAACTCGGACGGACGAAAAATTAAAATTCGGCGCAGGTTGGGAAGTTTTGTCTACACTTGTTGCTTCAATAGCTGCGGAGGGGAATTGATGAAGTGCGTTCTTGAAACAATTATCGTAGAAGGACGTTATGATGTAAATACGCTTTCCCAGTGTGTGGATGCTCATATCATCGAGACTTCAGGCTTCGGTATTTTTAATAACAAAGAAAAGCGCAGACTTATAGAGCGCCTTGCGGAAAAAAACGGCATAATTGTACTGACGGACAGCGACGGGGCAGGGCTTGTTATTCGCAATCATATAGCAAGTATAGCACACGGAAACATAAAGCATGCATATATCCCTGAAATCAAAGGGAAAGAACGCAGGAAAAGTTCTTCTTCAAAAGCAGGTCTTCTTGGTGTTGAGGGGATGAGTTCGGATGTAATAATAAATGCGCTGAGACGTGCCGGTGCAACCTTTACGGATGAACCCCAAAGGTTACGTGCGGGAATTACGAAGCAGGATATGTATGCTATGGGATTGTCCGGCGGTGAAAAAAGCGCAGAAAAAAGAGCACTTATCGCCAAAAAACTCGATCTTCCTCAAAACCTTTCGGCAAATGCCTTTCTTGCTGCCGTTAATATGATATTTACCCGTGAGGAATTCAAAAAAGCTGCGGCGTGTTGTGAGCTTTAATTAAGATATAGCTTGTATTAATTTAAAACCCCTGTTACACATTTGGTTCTTGTGTAACAGGGGTTTTCATATATTTTTCAACGAGGTGATTTTGTATGTCAAAGCGTTATAAAAAGAAAAAACAAAAAAATAAGTTTGTGTATTTTCGTCTTTTACTTTGTTTTATGATAATTTGCACTGCGGTCGTGCTTAAATATACCAATTCTCCGGTTGTTTTGAGGCTTGCCGAAAAGGTAAGCGATGAACTTAAGTTAAGTGAAGCAGTCGAAGTAATAAGCGGGCTGAAGGATGCTGACGGAAAAATCGCCGAGGTTTTTGGAAAAAACGATGAGGATGCCGAAAGTAAAGATATATCTGAACCGGTATTTAATGAGGATTACTACATAGGAGATAAAAATGAGGCAATTGAGCAAGAAATTGCGGAGAAACGAAAAAAAGCAGAAGTTGAGGCGAAAAAGCTGAGCGTGGAAACGCTCAGCTTTCAAATGAGCGAAGAAGAACTTCTGGATGATACCAGTGCCGAACCGTTCCGGATTCCACCTCCGTCTTATTGCAGTTATGAAAAAGCGGAACTTGGTTTTAGATACAAATCTCCGCTGTTTGGTGTCATAACATCAAAATACGGATATCGTGACCATCCGATAATTGAGAATGCAAGTTTCCATACAGGACTTGATATAGCGGCGAAAAATGGCACAGGTATTTCTGCGTTTGCGGATGGAACAGTGATCGAATCAGGTAAAAATAAAACCTATGGTAATTATCTTCTTATAGAGCATAAAAACGGAATACGCAGCTTTTACGGGCATAATTCACGTCTTTCCGTAAAGAAAGGACAGGCGGTGAAGCTTGGCCAGAAAATTGCCGAAGTAGGGAGTACGGGGATGTCAACAGGACCGCATCTCCATTTTGAAGTAAGAAAGGGAACAACCCGTCTTGATCCGGCGTTGTATATATCTCCTGAAACAGTATGATTAAAAATATAAAATTCAAGGTAAGTGTTCCGTTTATTTTGCTTGTTGCAATTATGTTCATTCTTGACTCGGTAAATGTTTTTACACCTACGCTTTTTGCCGTAATGGTTCATGAGTTTTCACATATTGCTGCAATATTTTTGTGTGGTGCAAGTATAGATATCATTGATATACGTGCATTTGGAATACGTGTAAATGTTCCGGAGCTTTCATGTATGTCATATAAAAATGAAATAATAATTGCCGCCGCGGGGCCACTTGCGGGAATAATAACGGCAAGCTTAGCTTTTGCGGCGGCTGTTATGTCAGATACTTCGGTGTTTGACTATTTTATCGGGGTAAATGTTGTGATAACTGCCATAAACCTGATTCCGGTTTATCCACTTGACGGCGGCAGAATCATTCTCGGTGTAATGTTGCAATACCTCCCGATGAGAGTTGCATACATTATAAGCTATGTATTGGCAATTGCATCAATCGGAATGCTTTTTGGTCTGTGTACATTTCTCGCACTTCGCGGAGAATTAAATCCATCGCTTGTGATATTCACTGCATATATCGCACTTTGCGGGATTAAATCTCATCCCCGGATTTGAGTTTTTCCACAAACAGCTTTTCTTTAGCTGTAAGCGGGGCGGTTTCAAGCATATCCGGGCGCTTTTGATATGTGCGGATAATAGATTGCTCTCGACGCCATTTTTTTATGTTGGCATGATGTCCGGAAAGAAGAATCTCAGGAACTTCGCGATCGTGCCATACCGAGGGGCGCGTATATTGCGGATACTCCAGAAGTCCGTCAAAATGACTTTCTTCGGAAAAACACTCCTCATCGGAGAGAACTCCCGGAAGCATACGTGCAATGGCGTCTGTTACCGCCATTGCCGGAATTTCTCCTCCGGTGAGAACAAAGTCGCCTATAGAAAGCTCTTCATCAACACATTCCTCGATAAAACGTTCATCTATGCCCTCGTAATGACCGCAAACGAGAATTAGGTGGGAATACTCGTTTGAAAGTTTTTTTGCTTTTTCCTGGTTAAAAACAGAGCCTTGTGGTGACATATAAATAGTATGCGCCTTGGGACTGTTTTTCTTTATCTCGGCCCAGCAGTTGTATAATGCGTCAGCAAACATAACCATACCCATTCCACCGCCGTAGGGGTAGTCATCTACCTGTTTTTGCTTGTTTTTTGTATAGTCGCGAATTTGATAATATCCGATTTCAAGCTTTCCGTCACGGCGCGCGCGCCCTATAATGCTTTCGCTCATCATTGCATCGCAGGCATCGGGGAAAAGTGTCATAATATCAATACGCATTATCAGCACCACCTTTTTCAGTTTTCATTCCGGGAATTGTATGTACGTACATAACTCCGGAATCAATATCAACCTCACGGATGAATTCCTCAACGGCAGGAATCATGTATTCATCTTTTCCGCGGATAACGTAAACGTCATTCGAGGGAAGTGTGAGAACTTCGTGGATTTTCCCAAGTTCAGTTCCGTCGACATCTATAACAGTAAGCCCTTCTAAGTCAGCAATAAAATATGCTCCGTCATCGAGCTCAACCTCATCGCGGTCAACGCAAACGCATTTGTTTTTGTATTTCTGCGCTTCATTGATGTTGTTGATGCCTGCGAGCTTTAAGAGAACGCATGTTTTGTGGACTCTTGCTCTCTCAACTTCAAACGCTTTTCCATCTATATATATAACGTCAAAATCACATAGAAAATCATCAGTATCGCTCCAAGGCTGAACCTTAAGCTCACCGTATACGCTGTGTGTGTTAACGATTTTTCCGGCTTCAATAAATTCCATAACAAATTCGTCCTTGAATTATAAATTCGGGGCTGTCGCGGATTTGGACAGCCCCGTGATTTTAAAATCAGTCAACAATATCGACCGATACCTTGATGTTATCGCGAAGTGCAGCAGACTTGATAACAGTGCGGATTTCTTTCGCAATGCGGCCATGCTTGCCGATAACTTTCCCCATATCATCCGGAGAAACGCGAAGCTCAAGAACGAGTCCATCTTCGTTCTGAACTTCTGTTACGCTCACCGCATCCGGGTTTTCAACAAGGCTTTTTGCAATGTACGTTAAAAGGTCTTTCATAGGTTGTCACCTTTTCTCCGGTTTCACCGGTGGCAATTTACTGGATAGCACCAGTACGCTTTAAGAGTGCTTTCACAGTGTCTGTCGGCTGTGCGCCTTTCTTCATCCACTCAAGAGCGCGGTCTGTATCAATCTTGATTTCAGCCGGTTCTGTAAGCGGGTTGTATGTTCCGATTTCCTCAATGAATCTGCCGTCACGCGGGAATCTTGAATCAGCAACAACAACACGGTAGAACGGAGCTTTCTTTGCACCGATTCTGCGAAGTCTGATCTTTACCATTATTTTCACCTCCGAAAATTTTATAAAAGCAAATGTATGATAAATTTGTTTGCTTAC
>JAZLCV010000010.1:0-2576 GCA_045614365.1 Eubacteriales bacterium
CTATATTTAATGTGATTTTGTTATCCGATGCAGTGTATATATTTCCGCTATCGTCAACAAAGCTCATCTGCTTCTGTGTTTCGGGAAGTTCTATAGTTATTTCTTCTCCCCCAAAGTCCGCAGCGATGCATATATCGTAAACCTCCATATTATTCCATTTGACATCCACCGTATAGCCGCCGCGTGCACGAAGCCCGCGGTATGAGCCGTAATGCCACTCATCCGGAAGTGCCGGAAGAAGCGAAATCATTCCTTCATGGCTTTGAATGAGCATTTCGGTAATTCCGGCACAAACACCGAAGTTCCCATCTATCTGGAATACTTTTTTCGTTCCTGCCATACATAAACCAAACATATTCTGCCTGACCATTCTAAGGAAGAAATCAATTACCTTTGCTCTCGCTGCATTACCGCGGCGAAGTCTTGCAAAAATACAGACAAGCCATCCGTAGCTTAAACCGATATTGTCAATTCCCATGCTACCTCCCGCAGTTGAAAGCCTGCGATCAACAGTGGTGCAAACCGCTTTATAAAGCTCGGGGGTTGCGCGTGTTATGGCATTATCAGGATAGAATGCAAAGGTATGTGACATATGTCTGTGGCAAACTTCCGTTTCTTCATAATCCTCTATCCACTCCATAAGCTGACCGAATTTACCTACTCTGAATGGCGGAAGCTTTTCTCTTGCCGCTTTTATCTTTTCAATACAATCATCTGAAATGCCGAGAATTTCCGCCGAGTCGATAAGTATACGGAACAGACCACCGATAATTCCGACATCCATGGTAGAACTCATTGCAAGATAGCAGCTGTATTTTTCGCCGTTTTCATCTTCCACAAAATATCGGTTTTCCGGACTTGAGCTTGGCGCATAAACAAGCTGTCCATTCTTATCCTCCATCATATTTTCAAGGAAGAATATTGCCGACTGCTTTATGAATTCATACGCCGTATTACGCAAAAAGTCTTTGTCTTTTGTGAACAGGTAGTGCTCCCACATATGGAAGCAAAACCAGCTTGCACCGTGCGGCCACAAGCCCCAAAGACCGTCTGCAGGAGAAGTGAATCCGTAAATATCGCTTAAGTGATGCACTACGCATCCGTTTGTGCCATAAGCAATTTTAGCCGTTTCCTTTCCCGACTCAAGAAGGAAATTGTTCATATAATCAAACAGCGGAAGATGACATTCTGAGAGGTTAGCCGTCTCGGCAGGCCAATAATTCATCTGCAGATTGATATTGAAATGGTAATCCGAGCTCCACGGCGCAATTAATGCGCCTGACCACAAGCCCTGAAGATTTGACGGAAGAGACCCCGGTCGGCTTGATGAAACCATCATATATCTGCCAAACTGCCACACAAGTGCTGCAATGCCGGTATCCGGATATTTATTGAGTACCATTCCCGTGCGACGAATGCGGATTGATGATTTTTCCACCTCTGAAAGCTCCGGTATATTCAGCTCTGCTCGTGACATAAGAGAAAGAAAATCCTCTTCGTGGCGTTTACGCAAAACTGCATACTCTTTCTCTTCAGGAAGTGTTGTTGCCTTTATAAAGTCTTCGCCGTGTCTGAATTCGGTTGCTATATTGATATATACGCAAAAGCTCTTTGCACCCGAAACGAAGATATCTCCACCCTCGCATTTAACTTCTCCGTCTGATACCACACGGGCACGCACGCAGAATTTGTGATTTCCCCTTACGGTATGTGCAACAGCCATAAGCTCTCCGTTTTCGGAGCTTCTTTCCTCCGTGTATTCACGGTCAAATGATATCCATGCGTTTAGCGGCTCTTTTGATGACGTCACGCGGTAAGCGATAACGTTATCCGGATATGACGAGAAACACTCGCGGGTATAATGCGAGCCGAAACGGTCATACGAAACGGTTGCAACACCTCGCATAAGGTCAATCTCATTGCGGTAGTTTCTGCAGTGGTCATTCTCGTGCAGGGATATATTCAGAAGCCCTGCGGATTCGTATGAGCAAATACGGGTAAAGCAATCGCCCATTATTTTATTTGCGAGCTTATCTGCCTCAGCAGGCTTTCCTGCAAGAAAAAGCTTGCGGATTTCGGAAATCTTCTCCGGCATCGCAGGATTCGGTCCCGGCTGCTCCTTTGACGACCACACTGTTTCTTCGTTCAAGTACAAGGTTTCTCGGGATATACCGCAACCGAGTATCGCTCCTAATCTTCCATTTCCTACTGGAAGGCCCTCTTCCCAATTTGCAGGGACAACATCATTATAAACAACATATTCGCGCATTTTTTAACACCTCAAAAGTTTGCATGACAGATTATCACACTGCCTGTGGATTTATTATTATTGCTGCTATTGCCAATATTACGGCAAGGATATTACCAAGACTTTGCTTTTCCTTGAATATCAAAAGCGAAACCGTAAATCCTCCGATAAGGATTATTGATGAATTTAAAACAGCGTATGCCGACGCAGGAACAACAGCGAGCACAACGACCTGCAAAACAGACACTATATTCATCATAGCTGTCCGCACACCTATGTTTGCAGCTTGCGGAAGCGTGTAGATTCCCATAAGCTCCCGCCTGCCGTT
>JAZLCV010000011.1:0-10972 GCA_045614365.1 Eubacteriales bacterium
CGTAACAGCTAAGGCAATCGACCTCGGTATCTACAACGGCTGGACAGGCGATCCTTCTGTTCTCGCAACACGTGAGCTCGTTGCAAAGCTTATGAGAAACACAATCTTCTCATCTGTATACACATACAGCGCAATCACAGGCTCCGGCTCCCAGATGGATGCACTCGGCCAGAACTACAACCAGACACTCGGCGAGCAGACAATGGGTCTCCGCGCTGTAACAGGTATCGTAGTTGCAAACGATCGCTATGAGCTTGAGACAGACGAATTCGGCGAAGCACTTGAAGGCACAATGCCGAACCATAGAGACGATGAGTCTGTAGTTTACTACACACGCAAGAATTCCAACGGCACAACAACAGGTGACTACGTTGTTCTCGACCGTGCACTCGATGATGATATGCTCGGTGCAAAGGTAAACGTTTACTTCACAGCTGACATTATCAAGAACAGCAACGGTGCCTTCCTCAGATATGAGGATCTCAAGGTCCTTGGTAACGTTCTTGTAAACAGCGATACAGTAGCATACACTGTTCCGGCTATCGCAACAAAGGTTATGCCTGATGCATCTTCCAACAGCGGTAGCACAATCCGTCCGTACATCGCATTCGAGGTAGACGGCGTTGAGAAGCAGGTTGTTGCTTCTAAGGATATGCCGAAGATTGCTAAGAAGGTAAATGCACAGACATCTACTGATACCATTGATTATGATATTGATGGCGACGGAGTTGTTGACAGCGGTGTACAGATTGCAGCTGCTATGAAGGCAGAGTTTGCTCCTTATGCATATGTTGTTAAGGGCGATGTTGATGATGATGGTACTCTTGAGTACGCAGCAGGTGACGCTGATGCTACTAATGCATTTATGGCTGACTTCGGTGCTCCGACACTTTCCCAGTACCGTTTCGTTTCAGTTGATGGTGGTAACACCTACAGCTACATCATCAAGACTGTTTCCGGTAACACAGCAAACAACATCGGCGACAATGCTGACATCGGTTCTGTAACGGCTTACAGCGCAGAGCGTGGCACAATCAAGATTTCTGGTATTTCCGCTCTTGATCTCGAGGATGTTGTTCTCGTAGATGAGATTGCAGTTGATGATTATGTTGCATACTACCGTGCAAACGGCAAGATCTACGTTGAGAAGCTCGAAGCTCTCACAGCTGGCGTTGAAGACTTTACAGAAGATAACGGCGTTGTTCTTAACGGCGGTGTCTACTATGTATTGGATGACAATGCAAACAGCATCAGCGGCAACGTTTACACAAACTACTACTACGGCAACCCGAGTGCAATGAACGCTACAACAAAGTACCTCACATTCGGCAACCTCATTTATGAGATCAAGGCTGATGATGAAGTTTCTGTTGAAAACAGCAACTACGCTGTAATCCTCAACTCTTACTATGATGAGCAGGAGCAGGTTGCTCGCGTAAAGCTCGGCTTTGCAGACAACACAGCTGCTTCTTACACAGTAGGCAAGCTTTCCACACCGGTCTCTTCTGACCTTTCTGATGCAAAGAACGACCAGGCAACTCTCTTTGCTAACAACCAGAAGTTTGGTCTCGTAGTTCAGTACAAGATTCTTGACAACGGAACAGTTGACCTTTCCGCTCAGAACTTCAACGGCTACAATGACATTGCTTCTAACGAAACATTGACTTCCAACAAGGAAACAAAGACATACACAGATAAGTTTGCATCCGGCACATCAATCGTTTCTGAGATGGCATTTAAGACAAATACTCAGAGCGGTACTGCAAACAAGTATGCGCTTAACGATTCTGCTATCGTCTTTGCTCTTTACGGTAACCCGAACCAGGATGATAACGACAATGATGTTTGCGCAAAGTGCGGTCAGGTATTTACATCATCTTGCGCAAGTGGTAACCCGGCACATACAAAGAAGGTTACTGCAGGAACAGCAGTTTCTCACAAGGCTTACAAGCTTAACGACCTTAAGAACCTCACTGTAAATGCTATCAACGGTCTTTCTATCGCTAACGAAGCACATCACTGGAGTGGTGCAGGCGATGCATATGCATCCTACATTGTAAACACACGTTCGACAAACAACAATGCTATCGTTGCTGCTGCTGTAACGGTTGGTTCTTCCCTCTCCATGGGTGCTGCTCAGTACGAGACAACAGACAACTATGCATACGTTGTTTCTGCAACTCAGAAGTACAACAGCGCAACAGACCTTTACTACCTTGAGATGACACTTATCAACGATAAGGAAATCTTCACAGCTAAGACTGTTGACGATGTTCAGACTCTCAGCTCACAGTCCTTCATTGACGGCACAACATTGGGCAAGCGCCGCGATCTTGACAACCAGATCGTTGTTTACGATGTAGACGCTGATGGCAACATCATTATGCTCGATAACACTGTTGACAGTGAGACAACTGACCTCACAATTTATGCTGGTGCTCCGGACACTGTTACCAACACTACTAAGGGCTTCTATGCAGTAAGCATCGTATCCGAGAAGAACGGTATCGTTTCCTTCTTCGATGCTGACGGCAACACCTACGATGTAAAGCAGGATACTCCGGAAGCAATCAAGTATCATGAGGATGGTTACACCATCATCGCTATCGGCGAGGATTCCTACGAAGGCAGCTACCTCACAAAGGTTTCCGCAACTGAGACAGCACTTGATTCCGATGTAGTTGGTGCAAACGCTGTTATCCAGCTCGACGAAGGCAAGATCGTACGTATCTACTCCTTCGCAGACGGTTACTTCCCGGGCTAATAGCCAAGGTGTTAACCACAATAAATAGTTCACTATTTTCCCGCGGGGTTTCCACCCCGCGGGTTTTTGTATACTTGTTGACAAATTCTGAAGGTGAGCGTATAATAAGCGCATAACTTAATTTCATATTACCAAGGATAACGGGGTAAACTTATATGGAGATAAAGCGTAAAAAGTATCCGGAGGAAGTTATGGAATATATTGCAAACGAAAAAAGATATGAGAAAATGCTATACAAAAACTGTGGAGAAAGCGGGCTGAAGCTTCCGGCGGTTTCATTGGGGCTCTGGCACAATTTTGGCAGTACTGCTGACTTTGAAAATATGCGGAAAATGTGTTTTACGGCATTTGATAACGGAATAACTCATTTTGACCTTGCCAACAATTACGGTCCAGAAGCGGGAAGCGCCGAGATTAACTTCGGCAGGATAATTGATAAGGATATGAAACCGTACCGCGATGAAATGATAATAAGCACGAAAGCCGGATATTATATGTGGCCCGGACCGTACGGCGATAAGGGAAGCAGAAAATATCTTATCTCAAGCCTTGACCAAAGCTTGAAGAGAATGAATATTGATTATGTTGATATTTTTTACCACCACAGACCGGATCTGGAAACTCCGCTTTATGAAACGATGTGGGCTCTGGACAGCATTGTGAAGAGCGGCAAGGCGCTTTATGTGGGATTGTCTAACTATGATGGAGAGACGATGGAAAAAGCGGCGGATATACTGCAGGAGCTTCATTGTCCGTTTGTAATAAATCAAAACAGGTATTCACTTCTTGACAGAACGGTTGAGGAAAACGGAATACTGGATAGCGCGAGGCTTCGGAAAAAGGGTATGATTATCTTCAGCCCGCTTGCACAAGGGCTTCTGTCAGACCGGTATCTTAACGGCATCCCGAGTGACAGCCGCGTAAAAACAGACGGACGTTTCCTTAATGAGAGCTCAATTTCGCAGCCGCTTCTTGCAAAGCTTCAGAAGCTTAATGAAATAGCCATGCGGCGCGGACAGACGCTTGCACAGATGGCACTTGCATGGGTGTACAGCCGCGAAGGTATAACGAGCGTGCTTATCGGTGCATCAAAGCCGGAGCAGATAATTGAAAATATTAAAATGGCGGAGAATGTCTATTTCAGCTGCGCAGAGCTTGCCGAAATAGACGAAATTCTCGGCAAGGACGAAATTTAAAAGTGCAACAAAACACACAGGAGCATAGCTTGTGTGTTTTTTGTTGCACAGTCAGGAAAAAGGTGGTATACTTTTATTATAAATGAAATCGTTTGGGAGGAGAAAATGAAAATGGAATTTGATAAGCTTGTCGCAAGAATAAACGAGCTTGCGAAGAAATCAAGGGGCGAAGGTCTTTCCGATGCTGAAAAGGATGAGCAGGCAACGCTGCGTAAAGAATACATTGCAAAATTCCGCCAGGGAATGGAAAATACGCTCAGCAATGTCTATATCGTAGACGAAAAGGGCAACAAGAAAAAGGTGCAGAAGAAAAAATGACAGAACACAATAAATTTATAAAAGGAATAGCGGATGGAATGCCGATTTGTCTCGGGTATCTTTCCGTAGCTTTTGCATTTGGAATATTTGCTGTTGAGAGCGGACTTTCAATATGGGAAACGCTGCTTGTTTCAATGACGAATGTAACAAGCGCGGGCCAGCTTGCTGCGGTACCCATAATGGTTACAGGCGGAACGCTCATAGAGCTTGCAACGGCACAGCTTGTTATAAATCTGCGGTATGCGCTGATGTCGGTGTCGTTGTCGCAGAAGCTGGGCGAAAGCGTGCGTCTGCCGGACAGATTTTTGCTTTCATTTGTAAACACGGACGAGGTTTTTGCCGTGGCAAGTGAAAAGACCGGCACAGTCGGACGAAAATATATGTACGGACTTATTCTTATGCCGTATATCGGATGGAGTGCAGGCACGCTCATTGGCGCGGCGGCGGGAAACATCCTCCCGGCGTCTGTGGTTTCTGCGCTTGGCATTGCGATTTACGGGATGTTTGTCGCAATAGTTATCCCCGCAATGAAGATGAACCGCCGTTGTCTTGTGTGTGTTCTGTTTGCTGTTGCGCTTTCCTGTGCATTCCGGTATCTTCCGAAGCTTGCGGCGGTGCCGTCGGGATTTACGGTTATCATCTGTGCTGTGGCGGCAAGCGCTCTGTTTGCGTTTGTCGCACCCGTAAACATAGAGGAGGAAATGTCTGAATAATTTCAGACAGGTAAAAGTTAAGAGTTAAGGGTGAAGAGGTAAGGTGCAAAATGCAATGCATTTTGATTTTATTATATTTTGTTTTGCGCCCCGGTTGCAGTGAAAGGTATGGTTATAAAGATGCATAGTTACTGGATATATCTTTTGGTTATGGCGGGAATAACATATCTTATACGAATGCTTCCGCTTGTGCTTATCAAAAAGAAAATAAAAAACAGATTCTTGATTTCATTCTTGTATTACATACCGTATACCGTGCTTGCGGTAATGACCGTTCCGGCGATTTTTTATTCGACGTCATCGCCAATTTCTGCCGCAATCGGATTTGTGGCGGCGGTAGCGCTCGCCCTGCGCGGGAAAAGTCTCCTGACTGTTGCGGCGCTTTCAAGCGCCGTGGTGTTCTGCACGGAATGGATAATGAGGATGATGTGAGTCTCTGCCTGTGCAAATTATACTTGTACAGGCGCTTTTTATATGATACAATATATGCATACAGATTCTTGTGACTTTATTCACAGACAGGGGATACGGATATGGTATCAAAAATTTATACGCTCGGGCTTTCGGGTGCAAGTGGTTTTATCGTAACTGCAGAGTGCGTTTTGTCCGGCGGAATGATGGGTTTTGAGGTAATCGGGCTTGCCGATACGGCGGTCAGGGAATCTCGTGATCGCGTCCGCGCCGCGGCAAAAACGCTTCCGATTCGTTTTCCGTCGGGGCACATAACGGTAAACCTTGCACCGGCAGGAAAAAAGAAGGAGGGCGCGGTGTATGACCTTCCCATTTTGCTCTCGGTGTTGGCATCGGCGAATCAGATAAGACAAGTTCCTGAAAAGTGCGCTTTTATCGGCGAACTTTCGCTTACCGGCGAGCTTCGTCCGGCGCGCGGCGTTCTTTCAATGGCGCTTGCGGCAAAGGCGGCGGGGATAAAGACGCTGTTTGTTCCGCGTGCGAATGCGCGTGAGGCGGCTCTTGCAGGAGAGGAGCTGGAGGTTTTTGGCGCGCGCGACGTATCCGAGGTGGTAAACCATTTAAACGGTGACTTAACGCTTTCCCGCGAGCCGCAATGGATTCCGGACGAGGATGAAAATATTCACATTCCGGATTTTGCTGACGTGCGCGGTCAGGAAAACGTTAAGCGCGCGATAGAGATTGCCGCCGCAGGCGGACATAATATTCTGATGATTGGCCCTCCCGGTTCCGGAAAGAGTATGCTTGCCTCGCGCATACCGTCAATTCTTCCGGATATGACGCGCGAAGAGGCGCTTGAAGCGACGGAAATGCACTCGCTTGTGGGGCTTGTGTCGAAGGAGAGACCTCTTCTTGCATCGCGTCCCTTCCGTGCACCGCATCACAGTACGTCGCCCGTAAGTCTTTCGGGCGGAAGCTCGGCGCTTCGTCCGGGCGAGATTTCGCTTGCGCACAACGGTGTGCTGTTTCTTGACGAGCTTCCGGAATTTCGGCGCGATGCGCTTGAGGTACTGCGTCAGCCGATGGAGACGGGTGAGGTTGTTATATCCCGCGTTGCCGGTACGGCAAACTATCCTGCACGGTTTATGCTCGTCTGTGCGATGAACCCGTGCAAATGCGGATGGTACGGCTATGAGAATGGAGCTCACACCTGCACCTGCAGTGAAGCTTCGGTGGAAAAGTATATGGGACGTGTTTCCGGTCCGCTTATGGACAGAATTGATATCCATATAAACGTGCCGAATGTAACCTATGAAGATATGTCAAAAAAGGCAGACGGAGAGCTCTCTGCTGAGATACGCAAGCGCGTAAACCGTGCGCGTAAGCGTGCAAGGGCGCGCGGGGTTGCATGCAATGCACAGCTTTCACCGCGCAGGCTTCACGAGCTTGCGGTGCTCTCTGACGATGCGCAGGAGCTTTTAAAGAATGCGTTTGATGCGCTCGGGCTTACCGGACGCTCATATGATAAGATACTTAAGCTTTCCCTTACTATTGCCGATATGGCAGAGTCGGACGTTATCCGCGCCGAGCATATTGCCGAGGCAATTCAATACCGTTCTCTTGACAGGAGTGAAAACAGATGAAGAAAATAATATGTTTTGCAATGGCTTTTGCAGTATGCCTTTCTCTCGGTGCATGCAGTATGTCTTCGCGGGAGGATTATATTTCCGGCGTAAGCTTTGACCCGGCGGATTACGATACCGGTGCGCTTGCACGGTATGAAAACAAGAACTTCGGAATAATTCTTGAATATCCGGAAAAGTACGAGCGTGTGGGAAATTTTGACCTTGACGGATATATCACCTTCGAGGGAGAAGACGTTGCAATAAGCGTATATGTTCCCGATATGGAAAATAACGATATCCTGACGGCTCAGGAGTACGCAGAAAATGTTCTGGAGCTTTCGGGAAGCCGTCCGGCGAAGTACGGAAAATGCAGTGGATGTAAGGTCGTTTCAGACAGCGATGATAAAGTCAGGATTGACTTTATCATCAAAGGCGTTGATGCGTTTTATCGCTTTGCATATGAGGCTCCGTCAGAAGGATTTACCGAAGAAAATACAGACTTTCAGTCGGTTATGAGCTCTATCCGTATAGATGACGGCGTTTACAACAAGCTCACGCGTATGTCAAGCAGGTATTCTGTGCTTTTGGAGTATGCAAAGAGTATGCAGTACATCACGGATGCAAACTATGCAAACCACTGCCTGAACAGCTTTGAAATGTCAAAGGACGAACGTCATAAGAATGATGCGCTTAATACATCGGCGAACATCCGTGCAGAGCTTATAAAGATTATAGATCACGAGCGGGATGAGAATGAAGGTTATGATGCTATGTGGGAAGAAATAACCGAAGAGGCGCAGGCGGTAATTGATGCATGCCTTCGCGCGGAAGAAGCGGTGAATAGCGGAAACTATGAAGAGGCGCAGAAAATTGCGCGTATGGAGTTTTCGTATACCCTTTCAGACAAGTGCTCAAAGTTTATAGAAACTATTAATGCTGAGATTTCGGAATATTGATAAATATTTCCAAAATGTTAAAATTTTGTCTTGAAAAGTATACCCACATGCGTTATAATTAATTAACAACTATTTTCGACGTAATGCGGGAGAATACATATGCAGCTTCTTGAAGAGAGAATACAGAGAGACGGCATTGTCCGCGAGGGCAATGTTCTTAAGGTGGACAGCTTTTTAAATCATCAGATTGATGTTACGCTTTTAAACGAAATGGGACGTGAGCTTTTCCGCTTATTCGGAAACGACGGTGTGAATAAAATCCTCACTATTGAGGCTTCGGGTATCGGAATTGCGTGTATTGCCGCGCAGTATTTCGGCGTTCCGGTCGTGTTTGCAAAAAAGGCGGCATCCAAGAACATCTCAGGCGATGTTTATACAAGCCGTGTTCATTCCTTTACCAAGGATAAGTATTACGATGTTATGGTGTCAAAGGATTTTCTCCATGCGGATGACCGTGTGCTGATTATCGATGATTTTCTGGCGAAGGGCGCGGCTCTTATCGGGCTGTGCGACATTATCGCTCAGGCGGGGGCAACAGTCGTCGGTGCGGGAATAGCTGTTGAAAAGGCATTTCAGGACGGAGGAAAAAAAGTCCGCGATATGGGAATAAGGGTTGAAAGCCTTGCCCGTGTTGCATCTATGTCACCGGAGGGTGGCGTGGTATTTGCGGAATGATGCGCGATGTGCGCTTCATCATATTTTAAGGAGGTCAAAAATCATGGCAAAAAAACTCTTGGCAATTCTCTTGGCAGCAGTAATGGTATTCGCATTCGCAGCTTGTGCTCCGGCAGAAGTCGAGCAGAATGACGCAGGTGGCGAAACCGCAGGTCTTGCACCGATTGCGAAGGAAGACGTTAAGGTCGGCTTCGTTTACATCGGCGACATCAACGACGGTGGATACACCCAGGCTCACGACAAGGGCAGGCTTGCTCTTGAAGCAGCAGGATTTGAGTGCCTTTACAAAGAAAACATCCCTGAATCCGCAGATTGTGAAGTAGCAGTTCGCGAGCTTGTTGATGCAGGCTGCAATGTTATCTTCACAACAAGCTTCGGTCATATGGATTACACAGAGACCGTTGCAAAGGAATATCCGGAAATCTACTTCAACCACGCAACAGGCTACAAGACTCTTCCGAACATGTGCAACTACATGGGTAGAGTTATCGAAGCACGTTACCTTGCAGGTATCGTTGCAGGTATGAAGTCCGAAGCTAACAAGATCGGTTATGTTGCAGCAATGCAGATTCCCGAGTGCATCCGCGGCATCAACGCATTCACACTCGGCGTACAGTCTGTAAATCCGGACGCAACCGTTGAGGTTGTCTGGACAAACACATGGTATGATCCGGCTATCGAAAAGCAGGCTGCTATTGAGCTTCTTGACAAGGGCTGTGACGTTATCGAGCAGCATCAGGATTCCCCGGCTCCGCAGCTTGCAGCGCAGGAAAAGGGCAAGTTTGCTATCGGTTACAACACACCGACTCCGGACGCAGCTCCGAAGGCGTACCTCACCGCTCCGCTCTTCCATTGGGACAAGTTCTATGTTGACTGCGTAAACCGCGTTGTTGACGGAACATGGAAGCCTGAAGCATACTGGGAAGGCCTCGCATCCGGTTGGGTTGGTCTTGACGAGCTTTCAGATCTTTGCGCAGAAGGCACGGCTGAAAAGGTTGAGGCTGCAAAAGCAGGCATTATCGACGGTTCTCTCGTTCTCTTCTCCGGAGAGATCAAGGATCAGACCGGCGCTGTAAAGCATCCGAACGGTATGACAAACGAAGAAATTTACAATATGAATTGGTTCATTGAAGGTGTCGTCGGCACAATCAACGGCTAAAAAGTTATAAAAAAGGGGGCTCGGAAGCCGAGCCCCCTTTTTGAAGTAATAAGTAAGAGTGAAGAGTGAAGAAGTAAAGTTTTCTCTTTTCACTGTTATTTATTATCCGAAGCGAAAGGGTGGTACATATGCAGAATGATGTTTGCATCGAGATGCAGGGAATATGCAAATATTTTGGCACTGTTGCGGCAAATGAGAACGCAAGTCTCCGGGTAAAGCGCGGAGAAATCCACGCACTTCTTGGTGAAAACGGATCGGGAAAAAGCACGCTTATGAATATGCTTGCAGGGATATATTCCCCGGATGCCGGTACGATAAAAATTGAAGGGCAGGCAAAACGCTTTGCATCCCCGCATGATTCGCTTGCCGCCGGTATCGGTATGGTACATCAGCATTTCAAGCTGGTTGAGGTTATGTCTGCGGCACAGAATATTTCTGCCGGAAGCGAGCGGGGGATAATTCGCCGCCCGAAGAAGATTGACGAAAAAATCCGCGGAATATGCGAAAAGTATGGTCTTGAGCTGGATCCTTCGAAGAAGGTATATAATATGTCCGTTGGAGAGAAACAGACCGTGGAAATCGTAAAAATGCTTTACCGCGGTGCAAGTATGTTTATTCTTGACGAGCCGACAGCCGTTCTTACTCCGCAGGAGGCGGAAGTTCTGTTTAATATTCTCCGCAATATGAAAAAACTGGGTTGTGCTATAATAATTATCACCCATAAGCTTAACGAGGTTATGGAGATTTCCGACCGCGTTGCTATTCTTCGTAAGGGCGAGCATATCGCTACCGTCAACACCTGCGACACCAACGAGCAGGAGTTGACCGAGATGATGGTGGGACAGAAGATAGAGCTTAACATCAACCGTCCCCTTCCCAAGAACGTTTGCGACAGACTTGAGGTGCGCGGACTTAATATGACAAGCTCTGATGGCGTTAAGATTCTTGACAACGTATCCTTTACCGCAAAGGCGGGAGAGGTGCTTGGTATTGCGGGAATTGCAGGCTCCGGTCAGCGCGAGTTGCTTGAGGCAATCGCAGGTCTTAAGAGCTTTGAAGAGGGCGAGATAGTATTTAACCGTCCGAAAAAGAATCTTCCCGTTTCCTTCTACCATAAGACCCTCGCACAGGTAAAGGCTATGGCGCAGGAGGGCA
>JAZLCV010000012.1:0-2794 GCA_045614365.1 Eubacteriales bacterium
ATGATTGCTCGTTGCAAGGAAGTCTCAACAGATTTTTCTACTATTGAAATAGGCGAAGCGGTGTGGCTTCCGGGTCATATCGGAGTTTATATCGGTGACGGAAAATTCATTGAGAGCAGTCCGCAATGGAAAAACGGCGTGCAGTTCACTTCAAGAAAGACTTGGAGAAAGCACGGCAAACTACCATATATTATATATGAAGCGAAAGGAACTGATACTGTGAATATCGAGCTTAATGTGTTGAAGACCAATTCGAGAGGAGAACAGGTTAAGACTTTGCAAAGACTGCTTGTAGGCTTCGGCTACGACTTGAAGATAGACGGAGCTTTCGGCAGTATCACCGACAGGACGGTGCGGACATTCCAACGCAAGAACGGATTGTCAGCGGACGGCATCGTTGGAGCAAAGACCTGGAGCAAATTATTAGGGACGGCATAATGCCGCCCCTTTTCTTTTTTCCGCGCAAGCGGTCAAGGGTGTGGGGAAGGCCCCACGAATAAACGGCACGTTTATTCTCAAGTTCTTTTTTCTTATTTGGCAAAAAAATTTTGCCCGAAAAGCAAATTCGTTCGGGAAATAAAAACTAAAGACAGTATAAAGAAAATAGAAGCAAATATATTTTGAAAGGAGCGATCCCCTATGACTACCACTTGGAAGAAAATCAACGGCTACCCTAATCACAGCGTATCAACAGACGGACAAGTAAGAAACGACAACACGGGCAGAATTTACAAGACTTGGCTCGACTCAAACGGCTATCCATCACTTCACATCGGTAAAGAGATTAAGCGATTGCATAAGCTCGTTGCCGAAGCATTCATCGAAAATCCGCTTGGTCTCCCCGAAGTCAATCACATCAACGGTGACAAAACCAATTGTCACAAATCCAACTTGGAATGGTGTACTCACGCAGATAATATCCGCCACTCTTGGAAAACGCTCGACAGAAAGCACACGCACAAAAACGCGCGCGTAGAGTGCGTTGAGACGGGTGAGGTATTCAAGAATGTCACCGCCGCCGCTAAAGCCGTTGGGCGCAGTCCTGCGGCTATCAGAAAGTGTTTGTACGGTAAGACTAAAACTTGCGCAGGTTTGCATTGGAGGTATTGCTATGATTATGAAAACGGAAGTGACCCCGGAGGAGAAGGCTTTGATTTGTGGGCTTGCAAAAGCAGATGGGAAGAGTATTTCGGCGTACCTGAAGAGCTGTGCGATGTATAAAAATACAGACAACTCTCCCGAAGCGTTGATGCAATGTGTTGAAGTGCTTTCGGGCATAGCGCAAGACATCAACAAGCTCGCAACAACCGTTCTCCGAAACAAAGCAATCTACGAAGCAGAAATTCTCGAACTTCTTGACAGAATGACCGCAGTAGAACAGACCACCGCAGATGCCCTCAAGGAGGTGCGTAAAAATGGCAACTCTCGCAAATAAAAGTATCAAGGCGACACTTCCCTCGGTAGTGAAGTATAATAACAATCCCGATAAAAATTTACCGCCCGACGGACTTGTAGCTGCGGCAGCTTATATCCGTGGTGAACATTCTATCGAACGGCTTTACTCCCGAGGACACAACGGTTGCTCAGGCAATCCCGATGTTGCTATCGAGCAGTTCAGAATGAGCGAGGCATTGTACCGGGAGAAGAAATGCGGTGCGAGAGAATCGGGCCTTGCTGAAGGCAAGAGACCGACCATTGCAGAACACCTATTCCTCTCGTTCCCTTCCGAAGAAAACGTCTCTTACGATTTACAGTGTGAAATTGCCGACAAGCTCTGTCAGTCGCCGTTGCTCAAAGATTTCTACGCACTATCCAACCGCCACTACAACACCGACAACGATCACTCTCATATTCTCGTATCAAATTTCTCGAAGGACGGCTCTCGGAAGTTGTGCCTCAATAAAAACAAACGTGCTGAGCTTCAGAAAGAACTTAATCGTATTTGCGTGGGTTATGGGTTGTCTATCATCGACAACCCTGCCCTCCGGCGCAACGATAAAGAATATGAAGCGTTCGTCCGTGATTGCGTTGGAAAGGTCACGGTGTATGCCCCTGCCGATTACGAGCGACAGTACACCGATAATTTCGGCAAGTGGATGGAGATGCAGATTGAAGAGGGCAACGTCATTGTAGCTGAAGGACAGAAGCACAATTCCTATGAGCAGTGGGTCGCCACTCACAACGATTTTATCCGAGCAAAAGATAAGAAGGCGGCACAAAAAGCGGAAGCCGTCCTAATCTCTAAGAAGCAAGCAGAAGAGAAGGCGGCTCGGATTTATTACTATCAGGAACAGTTCAAGCGCAACGGCTACTATTATGCGGTACGGCTCTATGATAAAGACGGAAACCGCAAACCGCTTATTCAGCTTATGTTTGAATTGCTATATCTCGTGGTTACGCAAGAAGAATACATTTACCTTACGGACATTAAAGGACTTCCACCCGGTGAATACGAGAAAGCTCCGTGGTCAAACAACAAACAGTTGCAAGCGTCCTACGATGCAATGCACTTCGCGGAGGAACACGGCATTCGTACTCCGGCTGATTTGCAAATGAGAATCGGTGCGGTAGGTACGGAGCTTTCGGAAGTTCGGCAAGGCATAGCGTACTATACCAACCGAGGCGATGAATACGGCAGACTGAAGGTAAAAAAACTCCAAGAGCAAGAGGAACGGTTGAAGAAGGAATATCGAGAGCTGAAGCACATTGAAGCTCATAAAGCCAAGATGGAGTATGAAATCGAGAGATATATCCGAAGCGGAAAGAGCCTCGACGATCTTCTTGCATCGGCTAA
>JAZLCV010000013.1:0-4423 GCA_045614365.1 Eubacteriales bacterium
CTCAAGCTCTTCAAACACCGTATCGTCAAGAACGTCGGTGATATAAAGCTTTTCACCCTTCTTCGGACAAAGCGCAACCTTATTGTATCTTGATTGTGCATTAATTCTTGTAAGATTGAACGCGCAGTCAGAAAGGTCAAGCTTTTCCGGCTTATTTTCAAACAACCAGAGATCCCAGTCGTTTTCGATAACTTTGCCTGTCTTCTCAGAAGTAAGGCGTACAACAAAGCGGAGATTTCTTGCCTTATCCGTTTTCGGGAAGGTGATATGTATTTTGCAAAGCTCAAAATATCCGCGCTTGTCTATATCGAGGTTTTCAAGCGCACCGGAGAGAATAACCTCATTCGTGTCGGTGTCAACAAGGTCATAGCTTAAATTACACTTACCATATTCAACCTGAGAATAATTCGATGCAGAGATTGGTGCAACAAGCGTTTCGCCCTCAAAGAAAGAACGCACCGGAATATCCGCAAGAACAACGGTGTCACCGTTAAAACGGAGGAAGCGTTCTGCCGAAACACCGGATTTTTCATCGAAGCAGTCAACAACGCCATTGCTGTTCTCATAGCGGTCGGTATCGGCAAACTGGAGCATATGGAAGCCGCGGAGAATCGGACTGCGGCGAATTCCTTCAAGAGCGAGCTTCCAGCTCATAAGCTGAAATGCCTTGCTTGCACGGAACATTTCGGGATAGTCTTTCTCAAGTCCCTTCGCAGCAATCATCTTCTTTTCTTCTGCAATCCACCACGGAGCAGGCTTTCCTGCCTCCTCGTATTTCTTTGCAAGAGTATCATAGTCGCGAAGCGCCGTATAGTGGCAGACCTCGTGCGCAATAATCGGGCGCTCGGGAACAATTGCGCGGGTTATCTTTCCGCCCTCTGCTTCTGATTCTGTTACAGTATCAAGTCCTGTGCAGGAGCCGTAGACGAGAAGATTGTCTGTATTTTCAAACATATCGTGATTTTTGCCGAAGGGATAGAAATAGCTCATATGCTGAACGTCAAACTCCACATACTCGCGGTCAAATTCGCCGTGAGCGCAGGTGTCGATAAAGAGACGCGACGGGTCAATTTCCTTGATGACCTTTGCAATCTGCTCAACTCGCGGGTTGGAGCCGGGATGCTTTATTTCATTACCGATACAATAAACCATAAATGACGGATGGTTCATAAAGCTGCATGCCGTTTCCCTTATCTGTTCATCACTGATAAGAACCTCAACGCCGTTTACCATTTCTTCAAGGTTGTTGTATTCCTCATTTTCCGCACGAAGCTCAATGTGGATAAACATACCTAGCTTGTCCGCTGCGCGGAAGCATGCCTTTGACGGAATACGTGAATGGAAGCGGATTGTGTTGAAGCCGTATTCCTTTGCGGTGCGAATATACTTTGCATAAAACTCTTCTTCATCAAGGTCAAGAATGTTTTCGTGGTCGTGGCAAACTGTTCCGCGGATAACCCCGCGCATATAAAACGGCTTGCCGTTAAGCAGAATATCGCGCCCGCGCACGCCGAGACTTCTCATGCCAAACGTATCGGACACGGTTTCATTCGTTCCGTCTTCATATGTAAGAGCGGCTGTAAGCGTATACAAATACGGGTTTTCAATCATCCACAGCACAGGATTTTCAATTGGTACGAAAAATTTACTTCCTTCCCCTTTTGTGCTTTTTTCGGAAATGCACATACCGTCTGCATCAAAAATTTTAAAGCTTACGCTTTCAATCCTCTTTTCTGTGTGCAATGAGACCGAAGCTCCACATTTGTCGAGATCGGGTGTTATGCACATATAACGTAAATTGCTCATAATCTCTTTTTTCTCCTTATTCATAAATACAAATAGTTTATGGTCTAAATATTATCATTTTTCTTATATCGTTTCAACCGTCATCCTTTACACATCGGGCAAATTTAGTCTTTGACATTTATAAAAACGTATGCTATACTCTTTAACGAGGTGACCGCTATGCTTCCTCTCTTCAATAACACGACACATCTTACTAAAATCCCGATACGCGTTTCAACAGAGGCTGTGCGCCTTAAGGACAATTTTCATTTTCACAGACATATTCAGCTTTGCTTTGTTCTTTGCGGAGAGCTAAAGCACACCATATGCGAAAAAGAATACATCCAGCGTCCCGGATCTTGCGCTTTTCTGCCACCATATACGCCGCATATGTTAGATGCAACTATTTCCGAAGACACTCCGCTGATTATCCACATCTGGTTTCGTGAAAACTTTTTTAAAGAGCACGGATACAGCTTCTCATCATACGGCGAACATGTGAACTTTAACGGATATAAAATCCCTTTGATTTATGATTTTACAGAGCATGGAGATATTCCAACACAGATTATGCATAAAATCATAAATGAATTTGCGCAGGAGAGAAACCTGTCTTTTGGAAGAATAGCACATCTTATTGCCGAATTTTTTTCGCTTGCCTGCACAGAACCAATAACGAAAAAAAATACTTTTTTGTTCGAAAAACAGCTATCCGGAATCGAAACTTCAATAAATCATATAGAACAGCATTTCCGCGAAAATCTCTCGCTTGATGATCTTTGTGAAGTTTCCGGGATGTCCCGTCGATCTTTCACCGACCACTTCAAGCGCATCACAAAGCTCTCTCCACTGCAATACATTCTTTCAGTTCGACTACAGACCGCATTCAATCTTATTATGGAAACAAATATGCCGTTTAATGATGTAGCACGTGAATCAGGTCTTGGCGACCGCGCAAATCTTGCGCGTGTTTTCGTTAAGAACCTTGGTGCCCCACCCTCCCTGTTTGTGGAAAACTATATCAGAAATACAACCTTTTCTCACGCTCAGTCAACCTACAGCAGATATAAGTGGTTATACGAGCTACAATCTTCTTTTAACGACGAAAACTAAAACGTTCAAATCCTGATGCATAATTAAAAAATCCGCTGCACGGAGAGGTTTTCCGTACAGCGGATTAAATTTATCTTATTTTTAGATTAAAGAGCCTTAACGATTTCTTCTGTATCCTTTGCAATCATAAGCTCTTCGTTTGTCGGGATTACGAAAATCTTGACCTTAGAGTCAGCAGTGGAAACGTCTGTCTCCTTGCCGCGAACCTTATTCTTCTCTGCATCCATCTTAACACCCATATACTCAAGACCGCTGCAGATGTCTGCACGGAGATCGCAGGAGTTCTCGCCGATACCTGCTGTAAATACGATAGCATCAACGCCGCCCATAGCTGTGGAGTATGCACCGATGAACTTCTTAACTTCATAGATGAACTTGTCAAGAGCAAGGCGTGCACGCTCGTTGCCGTTTGCAGCAGCATCGTCAAGATCACGGAAGTCAGAGCTTACGCCCGAGATACCGAGAACACCGGACTTCTTGTTGAGGATGTTGTTCATTTCCTTGATGTCATAGCCGTATCTGCCCATGAGGTACTCAAGGATTGTTGCGTCGATATCGCCTGCGCGTGTTCCCATAAGGAAGCCTGCGAGCGGGCCGAGACCCATGCTGGTGTCTACGCACTTGCCGTCAACAACAGCGGAAAGGGATGAACCGTTGCCGAGGTGGCAGCAGATAACGCGGCTGTGCTCCGGATTGCCGAGCATATCAATTGCACGTGCGGAAACATAGCGGTGGCTTGTTCCGTGGAAGCCATAGCGGCGGACATCGTCCTTCTCGTAATACTCATACGGAATCGGATATATGTACGCTTTCGGCGGCATTGTCATGTGGAATGCAGTATCGAAAACTGCGACCTGCGGAGTGTTCGGCATAACCTTCTGGCATGCGCGGATACCGGTAAGGTTTGCCGGGTTGTGAAGCGGGCCGAGGGGAATGCACTTTTCAATTGCAGCAATGCACTTATCGTCTACAAGGCAGCTTGCCGTGAATTCCATACCGCCGTGGAGAACGCGATGACCTACAGCTGCGATTTCATCAGTAGATGCGATAACGCCCTTTGCCGGATCTACGAGAATATCAAGAACTGCCTGAATTGCCTCACCGTGTGTGGGCATTGCGATGTCAGCCTTTACATCGTCACGTCCAGGAACCTTGTGAGTAAGGCGTCCGTCGATACCGATACGCTCACAAAGACCTTTTGCGAACACCTCACCGCCTTCGGATTCCATAAACTGGTACTTAAGGGATGAGCTTCCTGCGTTGATAACAAGAATTTTCATAATACTTTCCGTTCCTTTCGGTAAATAAATTCTGTCATTTAGCTTGCAAATTACGCCAAATACAGTTAAAATAGTATACAGATAATATTGATAAATAAACAACACTATATATTTTATCCCATTTATGAGATTTTTGCAAGACTTTTTTACAAAAGACGGTGATTTTTTATGAACATTTGTGGTATTGTCTGCGAATACAACCCTTTCCATAACGGGCATCTGTATCAGATTGAAGAAACAAAGCG
>JAZLCV010000014.1:0-1813 GCA_045614365.1 Eubacteriales bacterium
TTTATCTTTTCATTCTTTTCTTTTTCCGTATTTTCTCTTCCCGAAAGAAGCGCAGAAAGCTCGTCATACACCGTTTTTTCTGCAAAAAGACTCTGAACATCCTGTGGCATATACCCTATTGTGCCGTCATATATATTTTTGACTTTTGCAAGCTTCTGCCCGAAAACACGCACGTCCCCCCGTTGCGGATTCAAAAGCCCCGCCATAACGGAAAGAGCCGTACTCTTTCCTGCACCATTACCACCGACAACGGCGTGAATTTGACCTAAAAAAGCCTTCAAATGCAGTTTTTTCACAACATCGGGACACTCGCGTGAGTATCCGAAATATACCTCGCGTACTTCAAGCGCCGATACACAATCCGGTTCTTCGTCAATTTGCTCGGATGCAATCTCAGCGACAAAGCTGTGCGTTCCTGAAAAATCAACCAGCCAGCGTCTTCCTTCGGCCACCGTTTCCGGACACGGAGATTTCCCATCAAGCGCTGCGTGAACACGCACGGAGGTTGGAAGCGCGCGGCACATTGGATGGTTCAACGCTGTTAAAGCACGGCTTACTTCATCCAACGCGCCGTTTGCAACCACCTTTCCGCAATCCATAACAATCACTTTATCAGAGATCGGAAGAGCTTCCTCAAGGCGTTGCTCAGACAGAATAACAGTTATCCCAAGCTCGGTATTAAGCCTTTTGAGCGTCCGCAAAAATTCTCCGGCAGATATTGGATCAAGCTGGCTTGTCGGCTCATCGAGAATAATTACAGACGGATTCATCACCATGACGGACGCAAGGCAAAGAAGCTGTTTCTGCCCGCCGGAAAGCTCTGATGTTTTTCTGTGAAACCACGAATCAATCCCGAAAAAAGCCGCCGTTTCCGCAACGCGTGCGCGTATTTCTTCATTTTTTACACCCACGCTTTCAAGCCCGAAAGCAAGCTCGTGCCAAACCTTATCCGTTACAATCTGGTTTTCCGGAGACTGCATAACAAACCCGATTTTTTCACATTCTGAGTGTTGTGACAGTTCTGCGATACTCTCTCCGTCCACGCTTATCTGTCCGTTAAAAGTGCCGACCGGTGCTATCGTTGGCTTCATAAGGCGCAGAAGGGTTGTTTTTCCGCAACCCGATTTCCCACACAGCGTTATGAATTCCCCGCTTTTTACTGAGAAGGAAACATCGTGCAGCACTGCATTTCCCCTGCCGGAATATGTAAACGATACATTGTTTATTCTTATTTTCTCCATCTTCTCACCCCCTTAAGCTCTATTATAATCGGCACTATACATAACAAAACATAGCCCATAACAGACGATACAGCGGTAAAATCACTACGAATTGCTCCAAAAGTCGGAAAATACGAAATCCTCAGTGCGCCGCAGATGCGCCCATAAATTACGCAAAGTGAAAGCACAACCAAAAGAGCCAGCACTATTTTATCCCTTTTATCAAATGTGTAGATAGAAAAAGAGGTTCTTCCAGAAGTGCCATATCCTCGCGCTTTCATACTGTCGGCAGTTTCAATTGAATTTTCAAGTGCCCATGTTAACGTTGCTGAGAGCGAGGAAAGCCCGCTCTTTATCCTCACAATAACGCTGTTTCCTTCACCGGTTTTACCGAGGCTTCTGCGCGCCGCAGTTACTTCACGCAATTTTTCCGTAAAACGCGGAACAAACCTAAGCGTCATTGAAAACACCAACGCCAGCGCAGGCGAAACACGCCCGAAAAGGTAAACAAATTTATCACTCGTCATAATCTCATTATAGCACGAAAACCAGCATATGACGGAAAGTATCATCATCGCGGCACACAGCCCATA
>JAZLCV010000015.1:0-7153 GCA_045614365.1 Eubacteriales bacterium
ATATTTCTCCGGGATTTATTGATATCCATGTCCATGGCGGATTTGGCTACCGCTTTGAGGCAAATCCCGATGCAGCACTCATAGTAGCTGAAAATCACGCAAAATTCGGAACAACCACGCTTCTTGCAACTGCTTCTGCAGAAACAACCGAGAATTATGTGAGGATGTTTGAAAATTTCCGCAAACTTGGCAAAAAGAATACTAAGGGCGCATATATCGCAGGTATTCATATGGAAGCGCCATACTTTTCAAAGCTTCAGGCAGGCGCGCAGGGACCGCTCATCCGCGACTTTGATAAGGAAGAATACACAATGCTTATTGAACGTTACGGCGATATGATTAACCGCTGGAGCGCAGCCCCTGAGCTTCCGGGCGCGAAGGATTTTGCGCGCGCATGCCGTGATGCAGGCATTCAGCTCTCAATCGGTCATTCCGATGCAGATTATGACTGCATTATGGAGATGTATGACCTTGGATTTAATTGCGTAACACATCTTTATTCCTGCACAAGCACTGTTCACCGCAAGAACGCATACCGCTATGCAGGTATTGTTGAGGCTGCATATATGCTCGACGGTATGGACGTTGAGCTTATTGCGGACGGAAAGCATCTTCCGGCATCGCTTCTTAAATTTGCTGTTAAGCATAAGGGCCTTGACCATATATCAATCGTTACGGATGCAACTCGTTTTGCAGGTCTTCCGGACGGTGCGGAAAAAGAGTACGGCTTCACCGACGTTATTATCGAGGACGGTGTTGCAAAGGTACCGGACAGAAGCTGCTTTAGCGGCTCCTGCGCGACAACAAACCGCCTTGTCCGCAATATGATAAATATGGCAGACCTTACTGTAACGGATGCAGTCCGCCTTGCAACGGCAAACCCCGCACGTATGGCGCACCTCCGTGACCGTGGAGTAATCCGCGAAGGCGCATTTGCAGACATCGTTATTTTCGATGAAAACATTGATGTTTCGCTTACTATGGTAAACGGAAACGTTGTATTTGAGGGATAAGAGAGAAAAGAAACATAAGAACTGCGAAAAGGCGTTGACTTTTCGCAGTTCTTTTCTTTATCTATTCTTCACAACAAATTCATCACCGATTGGTGTGGGGGACATAGCAATGATTTTCTCTTCGTCAAAAAGCTCTCGCGCATTGTCTGCCGGGTTTCTGAACTTAGTTGCGGCATTTGCAACATACAGATGTTCAAATTCCGAGAAAAGCCCGGGTGTCTGTCCGCTTTGTTTAATGCAGACATCGTTATAGTTTTCGTATACCGCCGAAAGAGGGATATTACCCGCGGCGGCTTTTGCATCTGCAATAAAGGTTTGGAGCATTTCCTCTTTTGTTCCTGCTTTTTCGTCATACGACAAAAGCTCGGTTTTGCCCTCGGCAGGGAAGGAAATGTTAGAGAGGATTATCTCGTCCGGCGAAAGAGAAGAAAGCTTCTTTATTGAAGACACAAGATATTCGCGTGCCTTATCGGAATATGCCGACAACCATCGCATATTTCCGTTGTCAAGCCATATAATCTTGTTTTTGGTGCGTGCGCTTTCGTCCTGGCTTTTGCGCGCGGCCTCGTTATCCTTAAAGCACGACATATAAAGAGAAACCCGATAGCCTTTTTCCTTTGCAGACTGTATAACGCGTGAAAGTGCGCCATCGTCACCAGAAACTGCCGCAGCTGTTGCAAGGGGAGATTCGGAAGAAAATGCAAGCGTGCCGTCCTCTGCCTTAACCTCAAGAATAAGTGTATTTATCTTCTTATCCGCAGGGATTTCCGAAAGCTTTGCCGCAAAGAGCTCTTCGCTTTTCACCTCACCGATCGGAATAAAAAGTGCGTGGACGCCGTCTGTTTCATCGGAAGCGGGAGTTCCGGCTTCCGGTTCGGGCAAAATATCTTCCGGTTGTACGGCATCTGTTTCATCGGGCGTTTCAATAATCAGATTTGCGGAAACATCATTAGCCGTTGTTTTGTCCTTATTCTGAGACAAAAACGCTCCGTCAAGAGTGAAGGTCATATTGTCGTTTACAAAATACAGGATACCGGCGGCAATAATGCAGAGAACGATGAGTACGGGGATAAGAACCCCTATACCACCGCTTCTGGCACCTCTGTATCTTCGGCTTTGTTTTTTTGCTCTTCTCATAAAAGGTAAGCACCTCCCGGGAGTTTTTTTATTCTGATACCGCATCTGTTACTGCTTCCTCGTCTGTCTCGACGCTGAGCTTAAAATATTCCGACTCGTCAAATTCCTCTTCTTCTGCGGGCGGTGCGGATATAATTCCGCGCGGGCAAACCTTTGCACATTCGCCGCAGGAGGTGCATTTTGAAGGATCAATATATGCGAGACTTTCGATAATCTCAATTGCACCGTAATTACAAGTTTTCTCACAAGCGTGGCATCCTATACATCCGTCTTCGCATATCTTGCGCGTAAGTGAGCCGAGTGAACGGTTTCTGCAGCGCACATTGTACTCGCTTCCGTGCGGGATGAGGGTTATAATGCCTCGCGGGCAAATTTCTGCGCATTTTCCGCAGCCATCGCATTTTTCCGCATCAACCTCGGCAACGCCGGAGTTGACGGATATTGCGTTGTGTGGGCAGATTTCTGCACATGTTCCGAGTCCTAAGCAGGAAAATTCACACATTTTGCTCCCACCTGCAAGAAGACTTGCGGCAAAACAGTCGCGAGTGCCGACATAGGTGTATTTGTACTCTGCATCGTGACCGGCGCAGCGGACAAAGGCACGGAGACTTGCTTTTTCCGGCTCGTCCGGCATAAGCTCAAGCTGACACAGCTCATTATCTTTTTCTGATTTAACGGAAACAGAGCATAATGCACCGATTAAAAACGCAAGGAGAGATGATGCCGCGACAGCCGAGAGGATACTTAAAAAATAAGTCATTCTTATAATCATTCCTTATCTGTTATCTATTATCTTTTCTCTCTTATTCTTTACCTGCCTGAAAAGCTTTTTCAGGCTTTTTATATAAATTTAATGCCGGAGAAGCCCATAAAGGCAAGCGCGATAAGTCCGAGCGCGATAAAAAGTATCGGTGCGCCCGCAAGCGCTTTCGGGCAATCTGCATACTGCAGGTTTTCGCGTATTGCGGCGAAGAGAACTGATGCGAAAACATATCCTGCACCGGAAAAGACACTGAAGAAAATCGCGCCGAGAAATCCGTAGCCGGAGCTTGTGCACAGCAACATAGCACCGAGAAAAACGGAAGACGTGCACACCTCGTCAAAAGGTATTCCGAAGCGTTCATACAGCGCCGGAAAACGCGTTTTAAGCACGCCTTCGCATACTTTCATTCCTCCGCAAAGGAGAAGCACAAAAAGAAATGTGCGCATATAGCCGAGGGACAGCGGAGCAAAGACAAGCCGGTTGAGCATATATGCAAGTATGGAGAAAAAACAGACAAAGATTCCTACAGCCACACTGCGTCTGAATGTGCTTTTTACATCCGTCGTATCGCGGAGAAAAAACGGTATTCCGAGAAGCTGTGAGAACACAAGGTTTTCGGCAAGCGCCGCACCGACGGAAACGGTGAGAAGGTTAAGAATCGTCATTTTTCACTGCCTCCCTCATTGGTTTTTGAATTAATGCATCTGACCGCGGCAATCAGGAGTCCGAAAAGGATGAGCGCACCTGCCGGAGAGACAAGAACTCCCACAGCAAAGCGTTCCGGGATTATGCGCAGTCCGAAAAGCGTTCCCGAACCCAGAAGCTCGCGGAAAAATGAAAGACATAACGATGCGGCAAAGAAACCGAGCCCGGTACGTAGCCCCGCAAGTGCCGAGGCAGCCGCCGTTTCCTGTTCCGCACTCAGCACGCGGGAAAACATAAGGCCGCTCACGGTAAGAAGCGGAAGGTATATTCCGAGGACATCGCGAACCTGCGGAAGGAAAAAACCCAGCAGAATTTCACACAGCGTGACATAAAACGCGGCAATCAGCATAAACGAAATATCCTTTACCGATGAAGGAATAAATTTTCCGATAAGCGATACGGAAGCACCGGAAAGAACAAGAACAAAAACAGCACACAAGCCGAGTACAATACCGCCCGAAAGCGTGGTTGTGCCGCCGAGAAGCGGAGCAAGCCCGGCAAGCAGAAGAACAGGTGCGTTTTCGGTAAGGATACTGCTTTTTAAAAACGGAAGGATTTTTTTCATTTTACAGCCACCTCCTCGTCTGATGAGGGCATAGCCGCAGCTTCAGCGCTGTTTTCGGCGGTGTCGGCAACGGCAGGGGGATTTTCATTTCCGGAAAGCCCGGAAATGAGCGTATTTGTACCGGAAAGAAGAAGTGCACACGAAAACGCAACTGCGGCGAGAATAGCACCGGAGCAGGATGCCTTCTTTACGGTTTCCTTATCGGGCTTCGGCAAGGAAATTTTCGGCAATGTAATTTTCTTATCACTCATTTCCCGAGTCCTCCTTGCAATTGTTTTTTATGATGCCGAACCTGCGCGGGCGTACATATCTGTCGATAAGCGGCACCAGACAGTTCATAAGAAGAATGGCATACATAACGCCGTCCTCATGAGCGGCAAAATAGCGTATAAGAATGGTGAGAACACCGCAGAGCGCACCGTAAATAAGCTTTCCGCGTGCGGTTACGGGACTTGTGGTATAATCCGTTGCCATAAATGCCGCACCGAAGAGAAGACCTCCGGAGCAAACGGAATAGAGCATCCACAGCCACGCGGTATTTCCGCCGCGCGGGAAAAGGAAGGTAAGGACGGCAACCGTGCCGACAAAGCTTACCGGGATGTGCCATGATATAACGCGCCGGACAAGAAGGTATATCGCGGCGGCAACGATGACAACCGCGGAAACCTCACCTATTGCGCCGGCAACGTTGCCGACAATGACATCACGCAAGCCGGAAACAACATCGCCGCTACCTATCGCAATGCTCGGAAGAACACCAAGCTTCATTTTCCCGAGCGGGGTTACCGATGCGATAAAGTCGGGAGAAATACTCCCGGGTGAAACATCGGCAAAAAGCGGAAGCGCTCCTCCGGTAAGGCTGGGCTTTGTATACTGTGATACAAGCGACGGGAAAGAAAAAAGAAATACACGTGCCGTGAGCGCAGGATTGAGAAAGTTTTTCCCCAATCCGCCGAAAAGATGCTTAACTGCAATAATTGCAACCGCACTACCGATTACCGAAATCCACAGGGGTGTTGCAACGGGAAGGGTAAGCGCAAGGAGTATGCCCGTAACAACAGCAGACAAATCGGTTGTTTTTTCTTTTTTTGCAATGCGGGCACAGATCCGTTCAAAAAAAACGCACGAGAAAACCGATACGGCGGTAAGTGAAAGTGCGCGCCAACCAAAAAAGTAAACAGCCATAATAAGAGGAAAAATAAGAGCAATTATAACGTCCATCATAATTGAACGCGTATTTTCCTCCGCTCTTATGTGCGGTGCACCGGACATAAGAAAGCGTTTGTTATCAAGTCTCATTGCCGCTCCTCCTTTTTCTCCGTGAGAATTTTTTCTTTTGCCGCGGATATGGCGGAAACAAGGGATATGCGGGCAGGGCAGACGTACGCGCAGCATCCGCATTCCGTACAGTCGGAAATGTTCAGCTCATTGCAGGCGGAAAGCTTTCCGGCTTTATAATCCCTGTAAATATAAAGCGGCATAAGGTTCATGGGGCAGGCATCCACGCACTTCCCGCAGCGGATACACACACCCTCCGGCTCGTTTTTTTCTTCATTGCGGCAGAATGCAAGAACTGCATTCGTACCCTTCTGCACCGGTGCGTCAAGCGAAAACTGCGCAGCACCCATCATCGGACCGCCGGCTGTTATGCGGTCGGGATGCTCAAGAAAGCCGCCGCATGCATCAAAAAGCTCCTCAATCGGAGTTCCGATTTTAACAAGCAGGTTTTTCGGGTTTGCTACGGCAGAACCGGAAACCGTAACCACACGCTCGTAAAGAGGGCGTCCTTCGCGGACGGCGCGGGAAAGGGCAACGGCGGTGGAGACATTTACGCAAAGCACACCGACATCGGCTCCCGTTCCTTCGGGAGGAATTTCCCGTCCGAGAAGCGCAGAGACAAGCTGGCGCTCCGCACCCTGCGGGTATTTTGTGTGTACAACCGAAAGCTTTATACCGGATTTTTTGGTGAGCACGCGCCGCGTTTCTGCGATTGCGTGTGCCTTGTCGGATTCAATTGCAAGAATGACCTCGCGTGCACCGACTGCCTTTGCAATAATCATTGCACCGTCGTGAAGCTCTTCACTGTATTCAACCATAATTCTGTTATCTGCAGTGACATACGGCTCACATTCCGCGCCGTTTATAATAAGTGTGTCAACTCTGTCGGCTGCATCAAGAAGCTTTTTGGAGAGCGGGCGTGCCGAGCCGCCGAGCCCCACAACGCCGCATTCCCGCGCAATGGCGGCAAGCTCGCCGGCATCAAGGCTGCGGAATCGGTCATACGTCTCGCTGTTCGGGGAAAATTCATCCTCAAAATCGTTTTCTATGACAACAGACAGTATCTTTTCTCCGGAAACCGTAATCCTTGGCTCTACCGCACAAACGGTTCCGGATACCGGGGAATGAACCGGACAGGAATCCGGGGATGCTGATTCCGCGATTTTCTGACCGATGAGAACACGCTCGCCGACGTCCACGATGGGACCGCAGGGGGCGCCTTTATGCATTATAACAGGGAGAATAACCACGCGCGGCGGCTTCATCTCCTCGATGGGCTTTTTATGTGTTGCCGACTTTTTTGTGTCGGGGTGTATTCCTCCCTTGAAATTAAACGCCATATATTCCACCTCTCATTTGTTATGCTTTCTATATCCGGATTAAATTTTTCATATAAATATACATATACTATTTTACAACAAATCGGGCAGTAAAGCAAGCTTTACCGCCCGATTTTATACGTATGTTGAAGAAAATTTACTTTTTCGAGAATTTTCCGCACATTTCGCGCATATTCATGGCGCTTATGTCCGAAAGGCTTTGCACCTCATCCCACTTGTATTCAAAGCTTTTGTCATAGAGCCCCGCAACGATGAAGCCTGCGCACTTTGCGGTGCCTGCAGCAACGAAAGAATCCTCAAAAACGGCTGTGTTACAAGGCTCTGTGCCGAAAAGAGCACACCCGCGCAGATA
>JAZLCV010000016.1:0-31545 GCA_045614365.1 Eubacteriales bacterium
TTGAATGTTTGTTTATTTTTTAACAACTTTCATATAATACCACAAAAACCGTGTTATTTCAATGCTTTTCTCGGAAATTGTCAAAAGATTGTCAATAGATACAAAAAGGCAAAGGTTTATTTTTTTAAATTGTGAAAAGTGTAACAAAAAGAACAGTCCGAAAAATTATCTTTTTCAGAACTGTTCTGTTATCTGCAGAGAAGCGCATAAGCTTTTCTGCACACTGAGGTGTGCCGTCCTGTTCTCATCAACCCTTCTTGCCGCAAAGAAAAAGCACACCAACCTTTGGCTGGTGTGTTCTTTCTTTGGCGGAGAAGGTGGGATTCTACCCGCGGACTAAAAAGCCTGCCACCGGCAGCCTTTTTGCACACTGAGGTGTGCCGTCCTGTTCTCATCGACCCTTCTTGCCGCAAAGAAAAAGCACACCAACCTTTGGCTGGTGTACCCTTTCTTTGGCGGAGAAGGTGGGATTCGAACCCACGCGCCCTTTCGGACAAACGGTTTTCAAGACCGCCTCGTTATGACCACTTCGATACTTCTCCATATATATGGTACAGAAAAACATCTGTACCAACGATATTAAATTATATCAAAGTTTTATTTTGTTGTCAAGTGCTTTTTCCACAAATTCAACGATTTTAATGCTTCATCTTTCGAGATTAAACGCATCTATGATTCTGTCAATTTCCGAGTCATCAATTTTAACAACCTTGCCGAGAGAAACTGCGTTTATGATGGCCTTTGCGCTGAATTCTGCAACTTCAAGACGGTCAAAAGCATTGAGAAGAGATGTTCCAGTTACGATACAACAATCATTTTCGATAAGCGTTACAGGTTTTTTAATACCCACTTCTTTTGCAACAAGCTCAGGTTGCATAAAGCTTGAGCCGAAGGGGAGCTTTTTTACATCACGCAGCATTATATAGCTTTCCGGGATGATTCTTGAATCAAGTTCAGCATCGGAAACCGCAAAAGCCATAAGGTTGGGCGGGTGAGCAAGGATTACGGAGTTTACCTCCGGATGCATCTTGTAAATATGCTTATGAAGCATAACGCTGCGGCTTGGATGCTTGCCAAGCTCACACGAGTCTCCGCTGATTTTTACAAGATCCTCAGACGACAAATATTTTCTGTCCTTATCATAAGGTGTGATGATAAATCCACCATCGGGAAGTCTTTCGGAGAAGGTTCCCTGTGAACTCGTGAAAAGTCTCTGGTCGTAGGCGCGGCTTATCAGCTTGCACATTTTTGCACGCGCCTCTTTTTCAACGCTCGAAATACTGTTTGGAACAAACTCATCAAGAAATACACGATTTTTTTCTTTTGATATAGCAATCTTGCGCTCCGAAAGTGGAACAAGATTACCTGTTTTCATGGCCTGAAGATGAAGCCGTGCACAGAAATCGAGAGTTTCAAAGGCTTTGAAAGCCTCAAAAAGATTTTCTTTACCCACGACAACGCCGTGGTTTTCGAGCATTACTGTTGAAACACCGGTATCGAACACCTTTGCGATGTTTTCGGAAAGCGCCTCACTGCCCGGAAGCTCGTAGTCTGCATACTTAATATCACCGCAGATATTATCGATATTTGGGATGAGTGACGTGTTGGGAATTTCTCGTGCAATAGAAAAGCCTAAAAGAGCGGGCGGGTGAGCGTGAAGAACAGCTTTTATATCGGGACGTTTTTTGTATAAAATACTGTGGAAAGGCCATTCGCTTGAAGGACGGTGGCGGCCTATGATTTCACCGGACGGTGTAACTCTGACCATATCATCTCTGGTAAGTGAACCCTTATCAACACCGGCAGGTGTAATCCAGATATCGCCGTTATCATCAAGAATTGATAAATTTCCGCCGGATGTGGTTGTCATCTGATAGGAATAAATGCGTTCCATTATCAGAACAAGCTGATCCGCGGGGTGCATAAATTTAAAATTCATAACTGTGCTCCTTTGTTTAGCTTATTGCTACATTATATAACAATTGAAACTTTTTGTAAATATGTCATTGTGTAAAAATTTGCGTAAAAAGAGGCATCAGTTTGGGTGAAACTGATGCCTCTTTTAGTAAAATCAATTTTCTTTTCCGAGATTGAGGATAACCGCCGCCGAGATAATCAGCACTATTCCGAGAACGGTGAAAATATCCGCGCTTTCACGGAAAAGGAATATCCCGAGAAGAGATGCAACCACAGGTTCGACGGTTGAGATAACTGCCGCGTGGGATGCAGGAACCTTTGACAGACCAAGCGTGTACAAGAAATAGGGAAGTGCACCGGAAAAAATACCGAGCGCAAGCGTCCACAGAATTCCGGTCGGATTTGCGATTGTTGTGAGGGTTGCAACAGGATTTCCAATGATGGTTGCGGCAACGGCACCAAAAAGGAATGTATAGAACGTGACGGTAAGCGGTTTGTATTTGCGCAGTGCATATGTGCTGAAAATGCTGTAGAGTGCGTATGTAAAGCCTGATGCAAGTCCCATAAATATACCATAGAAGGAAATGCTTCCTACGTCCCCTGATGCAAGTCCTGAGACCAACGCACAGCCTCCGACAGCCAGCAAAAGGCAGATAACTTTCCTTCCGGTTATTTTTTCACCGAACAAAATAACCGACATTATTGTTACAAAAATCGGAGAAGTGTAAAGCAGAACGGAAGAAACCGCAACGCCAACCTCTTTTATCGCCGTGAAATAGCAGTTGTTAAAAAGGAAATAACTCACGATGCCGGAACCAAAGAACATCCATATGTCGCGGAGCTTGATTTTAAACAGAGCACGGTCACGGCAGATGATCAGAAGTCCGATGAAGAGGAGCGATGTGCATGCGCGCAGCATTGCAATCTGAACGGTGGTAAGACCCAGCGCGGAAAGAGCATTGACAAACACGCCCATTGCACCCCAGAACGCCGCGGCGCAAATTATATATAAATAACTTTTGTTCATATAAGAAATTCCTTTCGCTTGATTGTCTTCCCTATTATACGCTTTTGCGTTGTGAAAATCAAGCTTTTTTTCGTATCGCCATGCGGTATTGCTCCGGCGGGATTTTTGCATTTGCAAGAAACATATTGTAAAACCCGTTATAGCTGTTGTAGCCTACTCTTGCGGCGATTTCCGTAACGGGAACGTCCGTGTTCGCTAAAAGGTAAATTGCAACGCTGTATCGGGTTTTGGCTACCAGTTGACGAAATGTCATTCCGAATTCTTTTTTTACCACCCTGGATACTTGTTTTTCGCATAAATATAATATGCCTGAAAGCTCGCGGACGGATAGGTTCTTGTTGTAATTTCTGTTTACATATTCCTCAATTATCGCGCGGGCTACCCTGGGCGCGGCAGTGTGACTGTCGGATGGCGCGGTTGTGCTTCCGGCAGGTGTAAGCTTTTCTGCAATTTCAAGAAACAGCAACGAAAAATATGCCTTCAGCCTTGCCTGTGCAAAAGGCTTTTCGGAGTAGAAGACGGAAAGAATGTGTTCCATAATTTCTGTTTGCTTTTATTTGTTTTGCAGATGAAATTTCCGAAAAGCTGTCCGTAAGAAGTCTGTACACGTCTTTTTTCGATTTTGAGCGTGTCTTTGAAAAAGAAAAGCAAAAGCTCATTTTAAAAGTGCGCTCCGTGCCGCTGATGCAGCTGTGGATAGTATAAGGTGCAATGATAAATATATCAGATTTATCAAGCGAAAAGGTTCCTGTTTCAGTTTTAAATACTGCATCATTTTGCAGTGCAAAATGAAATTCATAATCGGAGTGGTTATGCACACGAAAACTGTCATCGAATTTAAAGTCAAAAAATCCACCCTGAAGTACGATGGATACCATCGCGTTTTCAATTTCAAAATCAAAAGAAAAAGATTTTTCCGTTCTGTTCATTTGAAAAAACGATGGTAATTGCCCACCATGCTTCGGGGTGCGATGTAAGTATCCCTATGGGGCACGGTTTTGCAACGAACGGGATAACAATTTTGTCGGAAAATGAAGCACTGACCATATCGGATAAAGACTCTTTTTATGCTTTTAAAAAACAACTTGTAAGCTTTGTTGAGTATCTTCGTACGGGTAGAGAGGGATATGCGTTTTCTGAAACTGTTGAAATGGCAAAAATCATAATTGCCGGTATCCGCAGCCGCGAAGAAGGCGGCAGGCGCGTATATCTGAGAGAAATAAATGAAAGATAGGTCATTCTCAGAAAAGTTAGCGGACGAGGAATGTAAAATAACGTCTTTTTTGTACATGTAAATGTGTGCTTTTTGAGAATATAATATAATGACAACTTGCTTTTTGATGATTTTCGATTTATCATTTTACTTGTCAGACACCAACGAAGATGATAAAAAAGCAAAAATACAAGAAGGGGACTGGAAATGAGTTTTATTTACAAGTGGCATAAAGAGGAAATAGCTAAAATCATTGACGATTTTTTACCGTCGAAGTTATTCGATTCTCATATGCATATTTCGCATAAGGGGTTTGAATCGATAGAGTCAGATGACAGAGTTATTGATATAAATTTATATCAAAAAGAGATGCGAAAGATAGCAGGGGAGCGACACATTATATCAAACTGCATAACTTATCCTATCAATGCCTTGAAAAACAAGACGGAATTTGAAAAGTCACTAAAATTTTTATATGAGCAACTGAAACTTCACCCCGAAAATGTGGGGGAGATTATGGTTATGCCGGGTGATAGTGCTGAAGATATTGAAAAAAGGTTGATTGCCGAGAATATATGCGGTTTGAAATGCTACTGGATATATTCCCAAAGTTCCGATGGCGACCAGTCTGACATTTGCGATTATCTGCCCGAAGCTGCGTGGGAGGTTGCAAACAGAAGGCATATGTGCATAACCTTACATATGGTTAAAAACAGAGCTCTAGCTGATAAGGAAAATATGCAGTATATCAAAAATATGGCAAAAAAATATCCTGATGCAATATTGATTTTGGCACATTGCGGGAGAGCTTTTGCATCGTGGACTGCATTTGACACTGTTGATGAATTGGTTGATTTTGAAAATATTTATTTTGATTTTTCGGGTATATGCGAGCCTGCTGCTATGATGTACATAATAAAAAAGGCTGGTATTAAAAGATGTATGTGGGGTTCCGATTATCCCATTTCGCATTTTGTGGGCAAAGCGATTTCCATAGCAGACTTTTTTTGTTGGCTTGACAAAAACTTCATAAATAGCTTTTGTCCTCAAAACAAAGCCGATGCATGGCTGGTGGGTGTTGAAGGTATTATGGCTATCAGACAAGCAGGTAAGATTTTGGACCTCGGTAAAAATGATATGGAGGATTTCTTCTATAATAATGCAGAAACAGTTCTGTTGAGAAAAAACAAATAAAAAATGTGGCAGGTAAATGCATGTTGTGTTTTACCTGCCTGTTAATTTTTTTCTGTATTCACTTGGAGAACAGCCTTCAAATTTAGAAAATGCCGACACAAATCCGCGGGTAGATGTATATCCCGCTTTTTCAGCGATTTTGTTTACAGACAAATTTGTTTCGGAAAGCATTTTTCGGGCATTTCTCATTTTAAGCTCAAACTTAAGCTCGTTAAAGCTTTTGCCGTAGGCAGCTGAAATTATTTTGGTTATATTCTGAGGTGAAACAAAAAGCTTTTCACTTAAAAATTCAAGGCTGATGTCATTTGAATAGTATATATCGAGCAGTCTGTCAATGGCATATTTGTAAACCCAATATGTGTTTTGCTTTGGGGGAATAGAAATTGGTAAATAAGGGACATTATTCAGTCTGTCGTATAAAGTAAATATAAGGTCTGCTGAAGCAGACTTCATTCGCCATTTTTTTGCAAACTTTTCATGATCTCCCGTTTCTAAAAGTGTATTTATTAAAATTGCCGGATAATCGCAGTTATCTACTTTGTAGGGCTTGTCGCCTGAGAAAACACTGTAAACACTGTCAAACAACTTGTCTTCATCATTGGATTTTACTTTCTCAAACGTGAAAAAAACACTTTTTTTCACTGCATCGTCGGAAAAAAAGGTGCAGTGGTAGAAATTTGGAGGAATAATTGCCATCTGATTTTTTGAAAAAACAAAGCTATCTTTTTCGTTCTCTATGGTGAGAGTTCCGTTTCTAAGATAAAAAAGTTCCCAGAAGGAATGCATATGTATGCCGGTTTGAGCTGTTTCTGCACTTTTTTCGTCGGTTATGAGGATTATTTTCAAATCAGCACAAACTGTTTCTGTTGAAGTATAATAAAAATCTTTAGTTTGCATTAAATCACCTCTGGAAATCTTTAAAGGAGTTGCGTGACTATCGCAACTCCTTTAATTCTACCATGCAGTTCCGCCGCCGTCAACATTAATGTTGCTTCCGGTCATAAAAAAGCTTATCCGCAAAATGTATTATTTAAAGTATTATTTAAAGTATTTGATTGTTTTACTGAGTATTTCTGCCTGCTGCTGTGCTTCATCGAGGTCAAAGTAATTTGTTTTAAACTGCAAAAGACGAGGCTGAAGTGCTTCTGCAACAGGGCAGATGCCGTCGGTATAACTTACATTACTATTTAAAAAGTTTTCCCTTTTAAGTAAAGTAAGTTTTTTGAACATGGGTTCCTGGTAGGTCAGCTTCCATGCTGCATAAATTGCATCGCCGCCAAACTCCATGTATTTATCTCTGAAAGTTTTCCAGTCTATATCGTCATCGGTGATTTTTGTAACAAATGCCCAATAAGAACTTTCGTAATCTTCACCGATTTTTTGAGGCGAGAGGAACGGGGCATCTTTTATAGCTTGCGTGAAAAGTGTGGCAGATTTTTTACGAAACTCTACAAGCTCTTCAAGGTGCTCCAGCTGACCTAGTGCAACGGCACTGCAAACATCGCTTAGTCTGTAGTTCCAGCCCAAAGATTCGTGACGGCAATAATCGGGGTTCTGAATATCTTTCTTGGAAATTTTTCCAACCTTGGAGCCTACACTTGCGTAACCGAGGCAGGAGTATTTACGGATTTTATCGGCTAATTCTTCGCTTTGTGTAATCAGCATACCGCCTTCGCCGCATGTCATGTGTTTTGAGCTTTGGAAACTGAAACTTGAAATATCGCCCAGTGTGCCAACTGTTTTTCCTTTGTATTTTCCGAGAAAGCACTGTGCGTCATCTTCAATAACTGTGATGCCATGTTTTTTTGCAATGGCATTTATGGCATCATAATCGGGAGCAAGTCCGAAAAGAGATACGGGGATAATCGCTCGGGTTTTTGGTGTTATACATTTTTCTATTGACTTAGGTGAAATTAAAAAGGTGTCAGGTTCTACATCTGCAAAAACAGGCGTTGCATTTGCGTGAAGAACGCCAAAAGTGGTGCTTGACATTGTAAGCGGCGGAACTATAACCTCGTCGCCTATTCCTACCCCGGCTGCCTCCAGTGCCGCATGCAGGGTTGCTGTGCCGTTGCAAAAGGCTATTGCGTATTTGCTGTCAAACTTTTCTGCAAATGCCTCTTCAAGTCGTCTGGTTATTTTGCCGTTTGCTGATGTTCTGAAACTGTCTTTTAAAACTTCTTCAACGTATTCTCTCTCTTTTTTACCTACTCTTTCGATTAACTGCATTTTTAAAACCTCCGTTTTTTGTTTTTGTTTACATTTTATCATCTTTCGGAGTTTATCACAAGTGAACAGATAAAGCGAAAATCGCAAAAAAATAAGTTGAAATTTCGCATTATAACTAAAGCTGAACCATGCTTATCTGAAATCAGGTTAAAACTTGTATTTATGATTTCGTTTGCTTTTTTGTATTATGCACCTATTCGGTATGAAAGTAAAGCGTTTATGGATGACGCCGCTGACACAGAGTTTTGAATAACGTCACTTTCGTACATGTAAACATGTGCTTTTTGAGGGTATAATGTTGGTAATCAATTTTACAAGGAGAAATATAAAAAATGGCAGAATTTGATATTAAAGAAATTAAAGGGTGTTATTCCTGCTACACTCACGTGCCTTGACGAGAATGAAAATGTTAATAAAAAAATGAAAATGTTAATAAAAAAGGAGAGAATTTGATGAACAATATATTTTCACTGAAAAACAAAAACATAATTCTCACTGGAGGTTGCGGAAATCTCGGAAGAATTATGGCAAAGCATTTGCTTGATTATGGCGCAAATCTTTTTATCGCCGACATCGTTGACACTCCCTTGAAAGAGCTCAGCGGTTCTGTTCACTATCTCAAATGTGACCTGACAAGCACCGATTCAATACGCGCAATGTACGAAAAGGTTACAGAGCTTGCAGGAAGCATTGATGTTCTTGTTAATAACGCAGCTTACGGCGGAGGAGCTGGCGGAAAGAAAATGACAAAGACTCGTATGGAGGATTTCGACGACGAAACCTGGGCATATGGTATTGACGGAACAGTAGGTGTTACGTTCAGATGTATCCGCGAAGCTATCCCTTTCCTGAAAAAGTCCGGCAGCGGTTCTATCGTTAACATTGCTTCAATGTACGGAGTTGTAGCTCCCGACCATTCCATTTACGGCGACACCGGCAATAATAGTCCTGTCACCTATGGTGCCGGCAAAGCAGGTGTAGTTCAACTTACAAAATACACCGCTTCATATCTCGCAAAGGATAATGTGCGCGTGAACTGCATTACCCCGGGTCCCTTTCCAAACACTTCCGCAACGGATCCCGATTTTCTGAAAATTCTGCAAAGCAAAACAATGCTCGGGAGAACGGGCAACCCCGAAGAATTAGCCGGTGCACTTATTTTATTGTGTTCCGACGCATCAAGCTTTATGACCGGTACAAACATTATTGTAGACGGCGGCTGGACCGCCTGGTAGGAGGATATAGTTATGAATATGAGAAAAAGCAAAACTTTGGAACTTCTTAGAAACGGAAGTCCGGTTTTTTCAGTTAAGTGCAACACCGCAGATCCGCGAGTTGTTGAAATAGCAGCAATGTTCGGAATCCCCTGTATCTGGGTTGACACCGAGCACACAGCTAATGATTACTTTACTACAGAAAAGCAGATTTATGCTGCAAAGGCATATGATGCCGATGTTCTTGTCCGTGTTCCCAGAGGCTCTTACAGCGACTACATCCGACCGCTTGAGCTTGACGCTTCCGGAATTATGGTTCCGCACATTATGTCTGTTGATGATGCAAAAAAGGTAATAGAAACCGTTCGTTTTCACCCTATCGGCAAGCGTCCGGTTGACGGTGGAAATGCTGACGGAAAATATGCTATGATTGATACTGTTACATATACAGCGCAGGCAAATCAGCAGCGCTTTGTAGTCTTACAAATTGAGGATCCCGAAGCAATGGAGTGTGTGGAAGAAATCGCAGCACTTCCGGGGTTTGATATGCTTTTCTTCGGCCCAGGTGATTATTCACATGCTATCGGACATCCTGGCGATATGTCTCATCCCGAAGTAAAAGCAGGTTTTATTAAGGTAGCAGAAGCTGCGAAAAAATACGGAAAATTTGCCGGAACAGTTGGCGGTGTTGCAAACGCAGCAGAACGCGTCGCAATGGGATATCAATTCCTGAACATCGGTGCGGATGTTATCGCTTTGGATTTCTATTTCAAAGATATTGCAGAATTTTCTGCAAACTTTAATAAATAGAGAAGCCGTGCCAAATGGTTTTGTGTCTCGAAAAATCAATCATCTCCATAAAGAAACATATTATCACCTCTGGAATCTGCGCAATCACTCTATCTTTATGCAGTTTTTTGATGATTTTATAATTACATCAAAAAACTCCGCATAATGAGATTATACTTATTTTTTTGATATGAGGTATCTTGAAAGCGGCAAATTAAAAAAATTAAGATAGTAATTCTGAAGATTTTAAAAGGAATGAGGTTTAAAACAATGAAAAAAGGAATCAGTATTTGGTCTTTTGCGGAGACTGATCTTGAACGCGTATTCGCGCTTGCAAAAGATGCAGGTTTTGATGGCGTTGAGCTTGCACTGGCAGAGGACGGACCGGTTAACATGAACAGTACAAAGGAAGATATGGAGAAAATCTGTGCTCTTGCAAAAGAACACGGCATCGAACTCTATAGCCTTGCAAGCGGTATGTACTGGAAAAAGAATTATACATCGAATGATGAGGCAACCCGCCGATATGCAATAGACACAACGAAAAAACAGCTTGAGCTTGCATCGTATCTCGGTATGGAGAGCATTCTTGTAGTGCCGGGCGCCTGCGGTGTTGACTTTGAACCTGATAGCGAAGTTGTTCCGTATGATATTGCGTATGACCGTGCGCTCGAGGCACTTTCTGAGCTTGCACCCGTTGCTGAAAAATACGGAGTAGTTCTTGGTATAGAAAATGTATGGAACAAATTTCTTCTTTCGCCCATTGAAATGCGCGATTTAATTGATAAGGTAAATTCTCCTTTTGTCGGCTCATATTTCGATGTCGGAAACGTGCTTTACTGCGGATATCCTGAGCATTGGATAAATATCCTCGGTAAGCGCATAACAAAAGTGCATTTTAAAGATTATAAGCGTGAACCGGGCGGGCTTAACTGCTTTGTTGACCTTCTCTCCGGAGATGTCGATTATATCGCTGTTATGGATGCATTCCGGAACATCGGATATGACGGATGGGTTACTGCGGAGATGCTTCCGCCGTATAAGCAGTTCCCTGAGGCAATTTTGTATAATACATCAAAATCCATGGACTATATTTTGGGAGGAAAGTAAAGTATGTTAAAGGTAGGTCTTATTGGTTGCGGATTTATGGGTGGAATGCACTCTTCCTGCTATGCCGTACTTGATGGGGTTACGGTTTCGGCTGTTGCGGATCTGAGAGAGGATAAGGCAGCAGAAATTGCGAAAGTGCATAACGCAGAAGTTTTTGCAAACGGCGAAGAACTTATTGCAAATGCAGATGTTGATATAATTGATATATGTCTTCCTACATACCTTCATACAAACCACGCTGTTTTGGCGATGAAAAAAGGCAGACACGTCTTTATCGAAAAACCGGTATGCCTGACTCCTGAAGAAGGTGAGCTTCTCATTAAAACCTGGAAAGAAACGGGTGCAAAGGTTCAGGTGGGGCAGGTTATACGCTTCTGGAACGAGTATAAGTGGCTTAAAGAAGCGGCAGATAGTGGCAGATATGGAAAGATTAAATCCGCTGTGTTCAAGCGTCTGAGCTCTGTTCCCGGATGGGCATGGGAAGGGTGGCTTCACGATCCTGAAAAGAGCGGAAGCGTAGCTCTCGATATGCACATTCACGATGTTGATTTTGTGCGTTATCTTATGGGAGAACCTGAATCCTTCAAGGCATCGGTCAGCCGCAATGAAAATAATGTAATAGAGCAGATTTTCACTACATTTGAATATCCTGATTCGGTGGCAACTGTTGAAGCGTGCTGGGATTATCCGGAAGCTTTCCCGTTTGATGCAGGCTTCCGCGTTAAATTCGAAAATGCAACCGTCGTCAATGACAGCAATGGCCTTAATGTTTACTACAAAGGCGGCAAAACCGAAAAAATCGAAATCAAAGCTGAGTTTGAAGGAGGTAATGATATCGGTGGAAATATCTCGGATCTCGGTGGATATTATAATGAGCTGAAGTATTTCATAGAAAGACTTAGGGCAAACGAACCGCTCTGCATAGCTCCGATTGATGAAGCGGTAAAATCAGTTAACCTTGCACTTGGAGAGATTGCAAGTGTCGGAGGTGCAAAAATATAGTATGGACAGCAAGCTTTGTCTCTATTGGCCGCCATATCCCGAAATAAAATCGTATTATGATATGATTGATGCTTCTGTTGCATATGGATTCTCACACCTTGAAGGATTCAGCAATCTTGATTTTTCTATGCCGGATACTGAAAATGCAAAGAAAGTCCGTGAATATGCTGATAGTAAAGGGATTAGTTTCGCATGTTTTTCTGTCTATATTAATCTTGTCGGAAAAGACAGTGGCGAAATGGCGGAAAAGCTTCGCGGATATGCAGAGGTGGCGAAAATCCTTGGTTCTCCGTACCTTCATCACACGGTGGTCAATGATTTTACTGATCCGCAAAATATTCTTCCTTATCAAGACGAATTTTTCAAAAAGGGAATAGAGGCAATTCGCGATATTTACGATTTTGCAGAATCGCTCGGTGTAAGAACTATTTATGAGGAGCAGGGGTTTCTCTTTAACGGAATTGACGGAATAGCGCGCCTTCTTGATTCGGTAAACCGCGATGTTGGCATTGTTGCCGATTTTGCAAATATATATCAGGCGGGGCAAGAACCGGAAGAATTTATAAAGGCGTTCGGAAAAAGAGTTGTCCATGCGCACATAAAAGATATCGCACTTTTGCCTGAACGTGGAGAAGAAGGACTAAAAACGCTTTCTCAAAGCTATATGCACGAAAGAGAAATCGGTGATGGTATTGTCAATATCAAAGGGTGTATTGATTTACTCAAATCTTACGGATACACCGGTTTCTACGGTATAGAATACACTGCGAAAAACGTTGAAAAAATGAAGAGTATCATAGATGAACTTAAAGTGATGATGTAATTAGAAGTATATTTACTTCCTGTTAGTCCGTTTATAAGAAAATTCATCGCAGAATATAGAAAGCTTAAAACAAGAGCCTTCAAGAATCTGCGATGAATTTAAAACAGACAAGCTTGATATGTCCGGAATATAATCAAGGCTTCAGAGAGTCTTTGAACGTTTGGGGATTGACTCCCTCATAGCGCAAAAAAGCATTGTAAAAGCCTTTGTATGAGTTATAGCCCGACAGATAAGCTATCTCATCAAGCGTATGAACGCCGGATACGATAAGAGCTTTCGCGTGTTCTATTCTGTGTTTCTGAAGAAGAGAAGAAAAGCTGTCGTTCATCTTGTCGGCTAAAAAACGCGCCACCTGGCGCTTGCTCAGGAATAGTATTTTGGCAAGCTCGTCAAGCGTTGCCGTGGAGAGGTTTGTAACAAAATACAGAAAGATTTTGCCTTTTCGCGCCTCATCGGAAAGCTTTGTGTTAAGCTGTTGCACACCGGTGCGAGCGGTGCTATCCCTGATGCCGGGGGACAGCGTTTCGATAAGCTCTATGTATATAAGAGTCAAAAAAGAGCGGACATAGTCATTTGAAATTTTTTCGTACGGGGTGTCACGGAGATATTCTGCAAGCATATCAAAAAGCACCCTCATTCTTCCTTCTGCCGCAAATTCCGAAAAGGCAGATGAAATATCAGATAAGTCAGGCGCACCGTCATCCGCATCATCAAGCGGATTTATCAGAAGCGTGATTCGGGAAATTCTTGAGGAAACACTTGTGATTTTATGATAATTTCCCTTTGCTACGAGATAGCAGCTTCCGCTGCGCATTGGGTGAGAGTTATTTCCTATCAGGATGGATGCTTCTCCGTCCTGAATGTAGTGGAATTCATGCCCGGAGTGAGTGTGTGCAACTGAAACAAATTCACGCTTTGTGTCCGTGAAAAGAATTATGTTATAAAGTCTGTTATTCACGGTAATGTCAAATATATACTGAGGCCCCATAAATTACTTGCTCCTTTCGTGTACTAATGACATTTTAAAAATAATAATGTCATTTTAATACATGTCAAATTTTACTCGATTAGATTATAATACAATTGAGGGAAAATGGCAAGAAAAATTTAAAGGGGATATCCCCTTTATTGTGAAGATGTTCTTCGCAATAAGCAAAACTAAAAGCAAAGAAGGTGAATCGTTGATTACAGATAAAATCAAAAACAGCAATACATATGCCGCGTGCAACCGCTTCTTTCCGGAGATTTTCGGGAAAATAAAAACTTTAACCCCTGATGACGCAGGGAAGAGGTTCGTGATAGAAGAAGGCGTTGCGTGGGTAGCGGTTTCCTCATCGGAAAACGCGCCGCAGGGAGAGCGAAAGTTTGAAGCGCACAAAAAGTTCCTTGATATACATTTTGTCCTCGATGGAGAAGAGTCTTTTGTATATGCAAATACCGATGACCTCACGCCGGAAACGGAGTATAACGAGGAACAGGATTATTTGCTCTTAAACGGAGCGGGGGCAAAGATAGCTCTCCGCGCAGGCGATTTTTGTATTGTTTATCCGCAGGACGCGCATATCCCGACGCTTGAAAAATTAAGCGAAGGAAACCTCGTCCGCGGAGTGGCAAAAATAAAATTATAAATTTTTGGAGGAATGACAAAATGAAAAAAAGATTATTATCACTCGCACTCGCAATCTGTATGGTGGCAGCAATGCTCCCGACATTCGCAGTCTCCGCATCGGCACTTGAGGTAGGACAAACGAGAAGCTATTATTTCGGAACTCACGACACCACAACAGGCATTGACAATCTCAGTCAGGCAACAGCCTATGATGAAAATCTGGGAAGATATTGGAGATATAAAACCATTAGAGGTGGCACAGCAAAAGGGTCGCAGTTGAAACCTAACCGCCTTAACGGATATATTAATGGAGTGGCAGATAGTGGCCGCTATTATATTGCACTTGAAATTTTGGTTCCTGAGGACGGCATTTACAAAGCGGAATATTTCTACTGTAAGCTTGCTGACAGTAATGGCACCCCTACCGGCGGTAAGGGTAAAGTATACATTCTTCCCGAGGGTACAGCGCTTGGCAATATACCCAATGCTATTAAGAAAGGGAAGGAGATTGCAGCCGTTGACTATTCACCAGCGGCTGATGAAAAAAACAAAGTCATGGGACCGGTAGTTGCTGAAGGTATAGGGTTGAAAAAAGGTAACAATATTCTTCTCTTCCTTGCAGAGGGTAAGGGTGAAAATGCTATTTATAATATAAGTTATGACCACTATCAAACCCCGTCCTCCCTCACATTAACGCTTACTAAAAAGGACGAGGATGAAGAGCTTACAAGTGCATTCAATCCCACGCCGGTTGACGTGCCAACACAGTACGCACCAGCTGTATCTGCTCTTAAATACGTCGATGGCGAAGAAAGTAACGTTGATGCTATCGCTGTTTCTGCAAAGGATGAAGACGGTGACGGTACATACAATGTTTCAACATCGACAACTGATAATTCCTATAAATTCCTTTACTGGGTAAAAGGAAAGAGCACAAGCAAGATTATTGTTTCGCGCACAGAAAGCTTTACTTACACACCGGGTAACGGTGATGTAAACTACCTCATTGCAGTATACGAAAAAGACGGAGAGACAAAAGATAAAGCGGAATTTTACAACGCAAACGGTCAGCTTATTGCGGCAGTTGAGGGAACAACGGTAGAAACGCCCGACCTTCCGTCGATGGCAGGCTACGGCGAAGCTTCAAAGTGGGTTAACGCAAATGGCGAGAAGTTCGGTGGCAAAGTGAATGTAAATATTTCCGGCACGGTAATGTTTATTGCAGAGTATGCTGAGCCGACAACAACATTTACGATTGATACAACAAAGTGTGAAACTGACAAAACATTGTATAAATATGGCGACCTTGTAAAGTGTACGGCAACAGGCACAACTGAGGATGGCACATTCAAGTGCTGGAAGCGTGACGGTGTTGTTGTAAGCACAAAGCCGGAATACACATTCTCAGCATGGAAGAATCACGCGGTTGAAGCTGTATATATAAAAGATGAATTTACATTTAATGGCGTTGCACAGCAAATCATTCTTGAGATTTTCGGCGATAACGTAATGGCAGAGTTTATCGGGTTCACGAATGTTGTTGAAAAAGGTATAATTCTAGATACACAGGAAATTGCAATGACAACCGATAAAACCCAGTTTACGGTTGAGAATAACGTTGGTGCAACAACTGCAAAGGGTTATGTAATTGTAAAAGACGGAACAGGGTTTAAGAAATACACCGACGGTGATATCACACTTACCCCAGACGCAGAATAATATCCAAAACATACCTGTAGCGGAGAGGGCTCCCTCTCCGCTATAATAAACAAGAGGATACGTTCCGGAATCGAAATGCCGCCTTTCGCGCCAAGCGGATATAAATCACAGCGAAATCACAGGCAAGACGGCGTGGGCAAAAGAAAGTTTTGCCGTTTACGCAAGTCTCTGTGATGAGCGCGATGATTTATCCGGTGCGCGGGCAGCGGCAAAAAGCGTGGGGATTCAAAGGGGTCCGCAAGAGAACCCCTTTGAGGAAATCTCTCCAGGCAGGGAAGTCTTTCGAAAGGAGTTTCATATGAAAAGATTTTTATCATTAATCCTAGTGCTCACAATGGCAGTATCGTTGCTGCCAACGGGTGTAATCTTTGCATCGGCAGAGAGTGCAAGTGGCGCGAGAAGTTATTATTTCGGAACTCACGCTACCACAACAGGCATTACCAAGCTCAATCAGGCAACGGACTATGATGAAGAGCTGGGAAGATATTGGAAATACAAACAGGCTTTTAATAATAGCCAGGGTGGAGCTTCGCAGTTAAAGGCAGATCGTTTTAACGGCGACACGAGAAAAGCGGGTTCATACATCGCGCTTGAAATAGATATTCCGGCAGACGGCTTATATAAGACGGAGTATTTATACTATAAAGTATATTCTTCGGGAAAATCTTACGGAAGCAAGGGCGATGTATACATTCTCCCCGATGGAACATCGCTCACGGATATTGCTGCTGCCAAGGCGGCTGGAACCTTGATTGCAAGTGTTGACTATTCACCAAAGAACAGTGCTGATGCAGGTGTTGTCAAAACCCCTGTTGTTTCTGAAAATGTAGAATTAAACGAAGGCAACAATATTCTTCTCTTTGTTGTAACAGATAAAGGTGAAAATGCAAACACTGACGGAATCTATGACTACTGGATATATCCGACCTCGCTCAAATTGACACCGATGAGTGAGGTTCCGCCCACGAACCCTGCAGGGGTGTCAAGAACCTTTGACCTTAAGAGCAATAAAACGCTTGCAGACGGTGAGGAAAAGCTTATCGCAAGCGGTGAGAGCGCAGGGGAAACGTTTCCCGCAAGCGATACAGACGGCTGGAGCGCATACTGCTACAGCGCAGGGGCAGAGTATTATCAGTCCAACGACACAGTTAACAGAACGATATCCCAGGTCGCAGGTGATGCTCTGAAGCTTGCGATAAACACCGTAGGTGATTGGGTTGCTCTTAAAATCCCCGTTCCGAAGCGTGGGGTATATGATGTTTCTCTTTCCTATAAGCAGTTCCAGAACTATGCTTCTGCGGATGTTTATATGATAGAGGCACCGAAGGAAGAACTTTCGGTGGCAGAGCGTCGCGCATATATTGATGAAAAGCTTCAGAGCGCACTTAAATATGCTTCAATCGACTGCAACGCGGTAGATAAGTTTATAACACCTCAAGCGGCGCAGTATCCTGCTGAATTTTCCTTCAGTGCGTTTGAAGATCATTCGGAATATCTTATTGTTTTCAAATCGACCTCGAGCATTCCGCAAAAGAAAAAGCTTCTTTTGGATACGCTAACGCTTGACGGCTCGGGAACAAAGGAAAGTTCTCTTTCTGAGTTTGCCTATAATTTCAGCATGAAAGCAGGAATCGAAGCAGACTCAAATCCCGTGAATGCAAAATATGCCGATACACTCTCAATGTGGGAGGGCTATGCTTCAAGCGGAGTTAAAAGCGCACAGGCAAAGAGCGCGCTTACAAACATTGCATTTAAAGGCGTCGGCGATTTTGTTGCTTTTAAAATAAATCTCCTGGCAAGTGATACTTTTGTCGCAACGGTAGGGTATTACAAGCACGCAAGTGCGGGGGATGTCGGCGATGTGTATATTCTTCCCGGTTCGACCGCTGTCGGTGATGTTGAATCATCGCTCACGGAGGATAAGAAGCTTACAAGCTTGAACTATTACATACAAGGTGGCGAATCAGCAGGAAATTATGTAAGTGAAAAGATTGAAAAAACGCTTTCCGCAGGTGAATATATAGTAGTATTCAATTCATCGGCAAAGTCCCCAAAAAACACGGGAAGCGGAACTGCAATTTATCCCGGAAACATAACGTTCAAGAGAAAATCTTCGCTTCCGCCATATTCACTTATTGCGGAGAACGTAATACTTGCTCCGGGTGAAGCGACAAACCTTATGCTTCAGGACTATGACGGAAATCCGGTTGAAGAATTTGAAATCCTCCAAATTACATCATCTGATGAAAGTATCATAACAGTAGACGGAACGGCTGCCACGGCGGGAGAAAAATTCGGCCGTGCAAAGATATCTGCAACTGTTGTAGTTTACGGCAAAGAAGTTTTTGCAGAGGGGTATGTAAGAGTTATAAATAAAAATAACTCTGACCTTCGCGTAAGCGCACGCATCAATTCGCGCAGTGATGCGTGGATAAACCCCGGTTATAAACGAGACAAAACCTTATACGCAAAAGAGTCGGATGCAATCACGGATATCGGTGGCTTTGAGCCGGGGGATGGCATTACAGAGGAGTTTACCGACGGCTGGAGCTGGTATGGAGATAATGCAAGCAGCCATAATTATAATACCTTTTTCCAGTCAAATAAATCGTATCTGAGAATTCGTATGTCTGACGGGCAGTGGTTTGCCATCAAGATGAATTTTGAAAACGCAGGGCATTATCGTGCAGTTGTAAATCACCGCGCCACAAAAAGCAGTGCGTATGCAGATATGTATTTTATCCCCGTGCCAAGAGAGGGTGAGTTGGTTTCGGATTATCTCACCGACGAATATAAGCTCGGCGAAATAATGAACCATAACCCCGATATCGAGAAGTGGAACTCCCCTGGTGCGGAGGTTTCATCATATGTCGGTGATGCCTATGTTGATGCACCGGGGCAGTACCTTGCGGTCATTAAAATGACCGGAAGAAAAGCAACGGGAAATCAGTATTTGTATTTTAATGAGTTGATATTCACAGGTGCAAATCCGATAACGAAGGTGAGTGGTGCGGCAGCCAGCTCGCTTTTGCCCGGGGATACAATAACTCTTGATAAAAGTCTGCTCACCCTCGAGGATGAAATACCGCAATACAGAGAGAATGCTGTTCTTTCCTTTGAAAGCCTTACTCCGGATATCGTCTCTGTAAACGCAGATGGCGTTGTAACAGGTATTTCTTACGGAGTCGGCAAAATAAAGGTTACGGCAAGTTATGAGGATTATTCCTGCTCCGGTGAATATCTGGTATATGTCGGTAGCGCAAAGACACGACGCAGCTACTATACCGATGAAAAAGTTGAAAACGCAAGAAAAAATATAGAACGATATAAATGGGCGAAAGATGAAGCTGAAGGGTATATCAAAGAGGCGGATAAGCTTCTCTCGGTCGGTGCGGATACGCTCTACGGTCTTATCACAACTCAGGAGCTTTTGCGTGCATCAACTGTCGGATACCGCTTCCGTGATACCGGAATGTACCAGTGCCTGTATTGCGATAAAGAATTAACGGCACAGTACAGCCAATATCCGTGGATTATGGATCCGTACACACGTCCGTGGAAGCTTCAGTGCCCCGATTGTAAGCGTCTTTTCCCGAGTAATGATTTTGGAAAATTCTATGAGCTTGGTCTTGATGAAAACGGAAATTGGCGTTATATGGATGCGCTGCAGCGCCACCATGAAATGTTTGTTTGCCCGACATATAATGTAACGGGAGAATGTAGATGTTCCCGTCCTGCAGGCAATGTTGAAAGCTGGATTGCGGATTTAGAGGCGCGCACCGCGGCTCTTACCGAAACGCTTTCTTACCCCGAGCCGACAGCCGGAGAGCGCGGAAGCGAGGCGTGGAACTCATACTACGGCTACGGCGTGAAGGGCGGATATCTGTATAACGATACTTACGGAGAGAAAAATGATCCGTTCTTTGCGGTTGATGACGGCTTCGGATATGAGCAGGTTTATCAGCTTAAGAATGACGATGGGAGCCTTGCCTACAACGAGAATGGAACGCCTAAGATTGAAAGGCGCTGCAAACCGTTTATAGGCTATTATAACTCATGGGGGCTTTGGGAAGGTGTCATTCCGGATGCAGTGGAAAACCTCGCAATGGCATATCTCTATACAGATGATATAAAATACGGTCGCCTTGGTGCGATAATGGTTGATCGTATTGCAGATGTATATCCCGAAATGGACAATACGCTCTGCGGAGATATATTCCAGATTAGTGACGGAAATACAAAAACCACAGCGGGTGGAACAAGTCGTGGAAGAATAGTTGGTCGCATACATGACTGTGATTTAGCGACTAGAGTTGTTTCTGCATACGATGCGCTTTGGCCGGCGTACAAGGATGAGTGGGTAGTAGAATATCTTTCCGGAAAAGCCGAGGGATTTAAGCTTTCAAATCCAAAAACAAGCGCTGTTCAGACAAGAACAAACATTGAAAACGGTTTTATCCGCGAAATAAATATAAGTGTTCGTGACTTTAGAATAAGCGGAAATTTTGGTGTTCCGCAAAAAACTCACATAACGGCTGCTGTTGTTCTTGACACGCTTCCCGAAACTCAGGAATGGGTTGAATTTGCTTTCAAGTCAGGTGGCAATGAAGGTTACTATGTTGTAACCGGAGGAAATATTTATGCGCAGCTTATGAATATTATTTCCCGCGACGGTCACGGAAATGAAGCGGCACCGTCGTATAATTCCGGTTGGATACGTGATATGCTTCTGTTAGGAGAAGCGCTTAACAGCTATGACAAGGTAGAGGGATATGATTTATACAGCAATCCGAAGATGAAGCGTATGCTTACGTCTCAGATAGACTTGATCTGCGCATCAATCTGGAGTCCGAATGTCGGAGACAGCCAGCAGATGGGAAAACGCTATATGGCACCGACTGCCGAGGCTCTTCGTATTGCGTATGACATAATTGAGGATGAAAAAATTCGCGAGAACATAGTTAAAGTGTATTATCTCCAGATGAGAGGGCTTGACAAACTTCACGGCTCGATATTCGATGAAGACCCGGAGGCGATAACGCGTTTTGCAAAGAAGGTTACTGATGAGAGTGTTGAAATCTCTCTTCCAAGCCGGAATCTGACGGGCTACGGAATGGCGATCCTGCGTGACGGAGAGTGGATTGACTCTACAAACTCTCAAAAGAACATAAACACTCAACGCGACTTCTATATGTGGTACGGAATGGCAAAAACCCATGACCACAGCGATAAGTTAAGCCTTGGCTTCCATGCATTCGGGCTTGATGTCGGTGCAGATATCGGAACCCCGCAACATAAAACATCGGGGGATCCGCACCGCAGTGAGTTTGTAGGCCACACTCTGCCTCACAATACTGTTATGGTTGATAATCTCAGGCAGCCGGCGCGTACGACCAAGACAAATCCGCTTCATTTTGACAGCTCCTCGAGAGTTCAGCTTATGGAGGTTGAAGCTCCGTGGGTTTACAGTGCACAGGGTGTTGAAGAATATCAGAGAACGCTCGTTATGGTAGACGTAGACGATGATATTTCCTATGGGGTTGACTTTTTCCGGATCCTCGGCGGCAATGACCACCTCTACTCTTTCCACACACTTTCCAAAGAGGCTGTTCTTTCAGAAAATGTTGTTATAAAAAAGCAGACGGACGAAAACGGAAAATATATCGGCTCATATCAAGGCGTAGATAAAGCCTGGGGCGGAAGCTATATAGATTCAGGCGATGAGGAAGGCGAAGACGGTCTTTCAACGGAAAGCTGGTTCGGCGAGGTTGACCGTGCCGAAAATGCAAGCGAGATTGAAAGCTTCAGCATTGACTGGAAAATTCTTGATAACTACAAGGTTTTAAGTCCCGCGAAGAACAATCTTCATGTACGCCTTACAATGCTTCCGAGCTTTAAGCTTGACGAGATAACAACCTCTTCGGGGATTCCGCCGCAGCTTAAGGGTGCGATGGATAAGGTCCGTTTCCTCTTTGCTCGTCATACGGGTGAGGCAGACGGAACAAAGGAGAATGGAAAGCTCGCAACGCTCTTTACCTCTGTTATAGAACCGTATGATACAACGAGATATGTAGAGCGTATTGAAAATGTTGAGGTTATGAGAGCAGACGGTGCTGAGTTTACACTTGATGAGGCAAAAGCGGTCCGTGTTAAGCTGATAAACGGAAGAGAAGACTATATTGTTTATGCAAAAGATAACACAATTCCGTATAAGGTGCTTATTTCGGATAGCGAAAGCTTTGATTTTACAGGCTTTGTAGGTGTTGTTTCGGTAAAGGATGAGAAAATCATTTATACATACATAAATGACGGTTCAGCTATTGCCGACAAGGAAAATCTTCTCTCTGCATACACGGGAACTGTTGTGGACTTTGAGAGAGACCTCTCGGAGAAAAACCATATAGATGTAGCTCTTAATGAAGAATGCGAGGATGTAAGTGTCTTTGAGAACAAGTATATCTATGTAGAAAATAATCTTTCAGATAACGGATCGTATCGTATTGAGAGCGCAGAAAAAATCGCTAACGGTGTTCGTCTCCATATAGGTGATACAACGCTTATAGCAAGCTATGCGGATGATGATGACTTCTCAAAGGGCTATAACTATAATATAAAGGAAGGTAATGTGTTCACAATTCCGATGAGCTATGAGGACGATAACGCACCTATATTCGATAATGTATCGGAAAATCTCACAACATCGGCAGGAAGTACGATTTCCGTTACCGTAAATGCAAAAAGTCCGCTTGATGAAGGCATCAGTTATTCTGCGGTGAGATTACCGCGAGGTGCAAGCTTTAATGAAGAAAGCAGAACACTTACGTGGAAGCCTGATGCATCTCAGATAGGAAATAATGTTGCATCAATTGACGCAATAGATGCAAGCGGAAGAGCAAGCAGAGTAACCTTCGGAATAACTGTTTACGGCTCGACAACAAGCAAGCCGGAAAAGGATAGTTCCGGAGATTCAGGAGAAAATACAGGTTCATCCGGCGGAGGAGGTGGCGGCGGAGCCACACCGATACCGGAAAAACCGGATGAAGATACGAACACCGATAAAACCGACACAAGCGGTGAAAGCGGAGAACAGGGAGGAAACACAGATAACACGGGCACGGGAAACAACGTCCTCCGCTTCACCGATCTTGCAAGCCATGCATGGGCAGAGAATGCAATAAATACACTTGCGGCGGACGGTGTTATAAAAGGTACATCAGAAAGTACGTTTAGTCCGGCAAGCAACATAACCCGCGCAGATTTTGCTTTGCTTCTCGTCCGCGCATTCAAGCTCACGTCGGATAACACCGAAAACTTCGCAGACGTACGGAGCACGGACTACTTTGCATCTGAGCTTGCAGTCGCACGAAACACAGGCATCATAAACGGCATCGGTGAAAACCGCTTTGCACCGCGTAACACAATAACCCGCCAGGATATGATGGTAATCGTCTACCGCGCATTGCAGAAACGAGGCGTAGTGTTCGGCATTTATGACGAACCGCAATACTCCGACTTTGCAACCGTCACATCTTACGCGAAGGAATCCGTCACCGCGCTCATAGGCGCAGGTCTCGTCAATGGTAAGAACGGATTTATCGCACCAAACGATTACACAACACGTGCAGAGGTTGCAGTACTCATTAAACGAATACTGGATTATGTAAAGCAGTAATTTAGCAGTTCCGTGTCATCCTGAGGCTTTGTTTCAGGATGACACGGAGAAGAAACACGAGGAGAAAATGATATGAAGAAGTTACCGAAAATCACACCCGTACCGCAAAAGCTTCGGCTTGGTGATTCAAGAATAGAAATAGGAAGGCTTGCAAATGCGGATTTTGAAATCATCGCGGAAAACCTTTCCGGAGATTTGGCTCGTTCTGCGTATGATATGCTTTGTGAAAATCTTTCCAAAAAGCTGAATGTATGTGCAGAAGAAGCAAACGGAAATGTAAAAATCATACTTTCATTGTCAGAGAATGTGCCTTGCGAGGTTGTGAAAAATTGTGAGCAGGCTTATGAAATTGAGGCAAAAGGGAATGAAATTACTCTGACAGCCTTCGGTGAAGCAGGCCTTTACTTTGCCGCTACAACGCTTTGTCAGTGTATTGAGATTTGCGGAAATACAGCTTATGTTCCGGAAATGTCACTTCTCGACTGGCCTGATATGAGAACGCGCGGCCACTTTATGGAGTGCCGCTTTGGCTCTAACCTCATGGAGCTTGAAGACTGGAAGGCTGTTGTTGACGATATGGCGGAAATGAAGCTCAATCAGCTTGTTGTCGCGCTTTACGGATGTTGGAACATTCAGTATGACAGAGTTGTGAGCGAGTATCTTTATATTCCGCTAAAATGTCATCCGGAGTTATCGGTCGACGTTATAAAAAAATATTATTCACCGTCAAAAGGTGAATGGGTAAACGAAACTGTTCCGACACCAATGGCTCAGAAAGACTTTTTCGGCGAGCTTATTGCATACGGAAAAAAACGCGGAGTTGAGGTTCTTCCGCTTTGGAACAGCTACGGCCACAATGCTCTTGTGCCAAGGCTTATTCCGTCGATAAGCGCAAAGGATGAAAGCGGTAAGCTTACAGGCTTTGGTCTTTGTCTTTCAAACAGCGAAACGTATGATGTTCTGTTTGATATTTACGATGAGATTATCGAAAAATATCTTGAGCCGAACGGCATCCGGTCGTTCCATATAGGACTTGATGAGGTAAGGCTTGAAAGAGCGATAGACCCGAACGATTTGTTCCGCGAGTTTTCTCCGTGGTGTATGTGCCCTGAATGTGCAAAGCTCTCAAATGAAGAGAAGTTTATAAACCATGCCGTAAAGCTTATACGCCACCTGAAAGCGAAGGGCATGAAAAATGTTTATATCTATGCTGATATGCTGATAAATACTGTAGATCCGAAAAAATTCAGGGATATACTTTCAGAAAACGACATTCTCGACGTTACTGTCCTTGATTGGTGGACATACAGAAACGATAAAGAACGTATGATGTTCAAAACCATGCATCCGGAACTTAATATGAGGTCAACTGTCAAGCCGTGGAATTCATATTACCATTGGGATATGACCTTTGATGCCGTTCCGAATACCTTCAATCTCTGTGAGCTTGCAGATAGTGAAGGGTGCGCTGAAGGATTGCAGGCATATTCTGCGTGGGATAAGGTTTGTGACAAAAACCACGTAAGCATGGCAGACTACAGTTGGAACTTCAAGGGAACGGGGATGGTTTCGGAGTATAATGAACGCTATGCATATCGCCGCTTCGGAAAATATTATGACGAGGCAAAAGAGGCACTTGCCCTTATGGATAAAATGACGGATGAGGGCATAGGAAACGCAAAGCTTACGGAAACAAATGTGGGAAAGGGTATGGGCAACGTAACGCTTTTGCGCTCGCTTACATATTATGTCTATTCATATGTTCGTGAAGACAAGCCGTATCCGAGAAACTTCCCGGGAGAACCTTTTGGAAATCTCCTTGAGGACCTTGTTACATACAAAAAACAGCTTCGTGACATTTCCGAAATGGCACACCGTGCAAGCGGAATCTTTGAAAAACTCTCAAACTGTGCCGAATGCGATAACTCACTTGCAAAACGTTTTGAATGTGAAGCAAGAAACTACGGCTGCATAGCAGACGATTATCTCGCCCTCATTGAGATTTATGAGCTTATGGAAAAGAACGAGAAGAATGAAGCAGTTTCGGGGAAAGTTGTGGCAATCGCAAAAGAAAGGAAGGCAGAAAGACTTTCACTTATGCTGGCTTTCGAGCGCACGAAGGAAGAATTCCTGCTTCCGAGCCATTTGCGTAATCAGTCTATCTTTATGCAGTTGTTTGCTGACATTGAAGACTACGCGTCGAAAACAGAGCCTGAAAAGCTCAATTTAAATATGTGCGACTTAAGTGAAATCGGAAGTGAAAACTTCTTTGCCCTGAGATGATGAATTAAAAGGAATGATAAGAAATGTTAAAAGTAGGTTTTTCAAGAGTTGATATTACGCCTCCGCTTGGAGTGTCCGTTGCCGGTTATTTTGAAAAAAGATTTGCAAAGGGGGTCCGTGACCCTCTCTATGCAACCGCGGTTGTTTTTGATGACGGAATTCGGCGCGCGGTTGTTATGAGCGTCGATGTTATCGGTATGAATATGGAGTTTATGTCGCTTCTGCGTCCTGCTATCGCAAAGAAAGCTGGTGCTGAGACTGCCGGTGTCTTCGTAGCGTGTACACATACTCATGTAGGACCCACGATTACAAATAAGGACAGCACAGTCGGAAATTTTGAAAATTCCGAATATAGCGAATGGCTTATCGGGCGACTTGCAGATGCGGCACTTCTCGCGGTAAATGATTTGGCGGAAACTATAAGCTGCAAGGTGACACGTGGCGAGGCAAAAGCCGTGTCGTTTATTCGCAGATTCAGAATGAAGGACGGAAGTGCTCGTACAAATCCTGGCTGGCAGAATCCGGATATTGCTCATCCGCTCAGTCAGGCAGATGAAGAATCCCAGTTGCTTATTATAAAGAGAAAGGATGCGCCCGAAATCGGAATAGTAAATTTCCAGGTGCACCCCGATGTTATCGGTGGAGAACATCTGACAGCAGATTATCCGAAATTTGTCCGTGATACGTATGAGTTAAATATTCCGAATTCGCGGTGTATGTATATTAATGGGGCAGAGGGCGATTCCAACCACGTCGATGTCCGTCTCAATCCGAAAGAGGACTGTGCCGTGGGCTATGAACGTGCTCGTTATATGGGAAAGAAGATTGCAATGTCTGTTATTTCAAATTATGAGCTTGCAAAGGAAATTCAGTGTGACAAGATTTCATATGCCGAAAAAATAATATTGGTAAAGTACAATAAAGGGGACCCGGAGGAAGTGCCTGCTGCAGTAGAGCTTGCAAAGCGCTATTATGAGCTGGGAGCGGAGGGCGCACTTCCGCTTGCAAGCATTCAGGGAAAATCACGCTCTGAAATACTTGGAAGGGCAGTGAGAATTGAAAGCCTTGTGTCAAAGCCGGATTATAAAGAGCTTATTCTCACGGCAGTTGCTGTAGGAGATGCAGTGTTTGCAGGATTTCCCGGTGAGCCGTTCACCGAGATCGGAATAAAAGTGAAGCAGAATTCGCCTTTTGCACTCACAATTCCTGCGTGCTGTGCGAACGGATATGAGGGCTATTATCCGATGCAATCGGCATTTGATGAAAAAGGTTATGAAGCAAGTACATCACGCTATGTTGCAGGAACTGCCGAGAAGCTTATTGAAGAATCAAGCGGAATAATTAACTCACTGAAAATATTGTAATATGCAATTGTGGGCGAAAAAACGCAAAACACATCAAAGAACTCGTTATCCATTCATCGAGAGTGGATAACGAGTTCTTTTAAATCGTGAATTTGATATGTGGGGCAAATTTCTTCCGGATGTTCGTTAAATCCGGGATTATACCATATTGTATCAATACCTGCGTTTATCCCGCCGAGGATATCGGAGGTTAGCGAGTCACCGATTACCACAGCGCGCGAGCGGTCGGTACAGTTTACCTTTTCAAGAACGCGGTCAAAATACTCTTTTTTTGGCTTCTGTATGCCGATTGACGCTGCGGTGAAGATATCCTTAAAGAACGGGCGCAGCGGACTTCTCTCAAAGCGTCGAAGCTGAACGCTTTCCGTTCCGTTGGTTATTATATAAAGCTTGTGCGTTTTTGAAAGCGTGCGGCAAACATCAAAGGAATCGGGAAAAGGAGAGCATTGGTTTGAAAGCGCTTCGATGTAAAGCCCGTTTATCCGGTCGGGTGAAAGCTCGATGCCGGAAGCTTCGGAAAAACGTCGGAAACGCTCTATGAGAGGTCCGTCAGGATGTTCAATTCCGCGCTCGAATTCCTTCCATATATCATTATTTATTTTTTTGTAAAGTAGATACTGCTCATCTGTTATATCGCAGCCGTACTGTGAAAACGCCTCAAAAATAGCGGTTTTTTCATGTGCTCCGTGGTCATATAATGTATTGTCTGAATCAAAAAGAAGAATATCGTATTTTGAAAGCATCGTAAAATCTCCTCAGTTGGAAAGTCTTGACGGGCGTGCACGCATTCGCGCCGAACTTATAAGCCCGAGTGCCATATAAACAGCGAGCACGCTTGAACCACCATAGGAAAAGAGCGGGAGAGTAAGACCGATAACCGGCATAATTCCTGTGCACATTCCTATGTTTTCGACGGTTTGAGCTATAAGCATGGCAGAAACGCCGGTGCAGATAAGATATGACGGGAAAGAGGATGAGCGCATAGTCATTGTGATGCATCGTGCGATGATGAGCGAAAGAATAGCTATAATTGCGAGGCATCCGATAAAACCGAGCTCTTCGCCGGCAACGGAGAAGATGAAGTCGGTCTGCTTTGCGGGGAGGTATCCGAGCTGTGTTTGTGTGCCCTGCCCGAGTCCGCGTCCCCAAAGCTGTCCGGAGCCGATTGCTATTTTGCTTTGAATTGCGTGGTAGCCTCGCCCTAACGGGTCAGGCTCGGGATTAAATACGACGAGTACACGCATTTTCTGGTCCTCGCGCAAAAAGAATTTCCAGATGAGCGGAGATGCAGCGCCGAGCGCCGCAAATGCACCAACAAACCAGCGCAGCTTTATTCCGGCACAGAACATCATTGCAACAAAAATTACCATATAAACAAGCGCAGAACCGAGGTCTGAAGACACTGCATACAGAAACCCGATCGGGATAAGCGCATGAATACCGAGCAGGATAACCGATAAAGGGGAGGTAAGCCTGTCGTGGAGTGAGTTTATATGTCCGGAAAGTGCGACGATAAAGAGAATTTTTCCAAGTTCTGCAGGCTGTATTCCGATAGAACCGAAGCGGATCCATGCCCGGTTTCCGGTTTCTTCCGAGCCTGTTCCGAAAAATATGAGTGAGCATATCAGCAGAAGGTTTGCAATGTATACATATTTCCACCACGAGCTTACGGAGTCAAGATCAAGCCATGAAAGCATAAGGTAAATGAAAATGCCCGCAAGTGTGGCAATAAGCTGAACCTTTATATAGCTTCCGCTTCCCATGCTTTGCGTTGCGCTCGAAATCAGAATAAGTCCGAAAATTGATGCGACCAGTGCGACCAACAAAAGTTTTAAATCTATCTGGCGGAAAAAGTTTTTTGCATTTCGAAAAAATCCGTTCATCGGTGCCTCCTCTTTGTTTTGTTTTCATATATATTATATTACCACCTATCGGACAAAACGTCAAAGCTTTTTATAAAAAATTATGTATATTGATTGGACATTGGAGAATGTTTGTGATATACTATATGATATATAAGTTTTGTCATTTTAGGATAAAGGAGCGTTGTTTGCTGTGAACAGGCGTTTTTCCAAGGCGGCAATGTCCGCTTTTCACCTTTGTTTTATTGTGCTTCTGATATTCACTGCCATATCATTCTTTGTTGCGGAGTTAAGCCTTGCTGTATCCGAGCTTTTCGTGTGCGCGGTGCTGTATGGAGTTAATCTGTTGTCCGCCAAAAAACAGCAGCATGATATTCAGGATTATATTGAGGAGACAATGGCTGATGTAAACCGTGCAAGCCGTGATTTTACAATAAAATCACCGATGCCGGAGGTTGTTATAAGATTTCATTCAAAAGAGGTTGTCTGGGCGAATGCGGCTTTTGAAGAGCTTATAGGTGACCATGACGGTTTTTTTGAGCAGGGGCTTTTTTCGTTGATTCCGGAGTTTGACCTTGGTTGGGTTCTGGAGGGAAAAATCGAATGCCCGAATGAAGTGGAAATTAAAGACAGACGTTTTCGTGTGTACGGAAATATTGCAACCAACGGAAGTACGGATGAGCAAGAGACGCTTGCAACGCTTTTCTGGCTTGATATTACGGATTATTCCACATCCATAACGGAGTTTGAAAATTCCCGCCAGATTGTTTCGGTTATTATGATCGATAACTATTCGGAAATAATGAATGGGCTAACCGATGCGGAGCGTTCATCCGTTATCGCAGAGGTTGATAAGCGCCTTGCCGGTTGGGTTGCAGAGACAAACGGCATATTCTTAAAGTATGAACGGGATAAGTATCTCTATATTTTCCAGGAAAGATATCTTTCTGAATATATATCCTCCCGTTTTTCAATATTGGATTCCGTGCGTGAGATAGAAAGCAAAAACGGAATCAAGGTAACTCTGAGTATAGGTATCGGTAAGGACGGAACCGATTTTAAAGAAAACCATCGTTATGCCCGCCTTGCTATAGATATGGCTCTTTCGCGCGGCGGTGACCAGGCTGTTATCCGCAATAAATTCAATTTTGAATTTTTCGGCGGACGCTCGCAGGAGCTTGAAAAGAGAACAAAGGTAAAATCCCGCGTTATGGCAAACGCACTTTCAGGGCTCATCCGCGACAGCTCCGGCGTTATGATAATGGGGCATAAGAATGCCGATAATGACAGTGTAGGTGCGGCAGTAGGTATTGCATGTATAGCAAGAAAAATGGGCAAAACCGCTTCGATTGTTATCGGGCAGAAAACGAGCGCTGATCCTCTTGTCAGAAAAATTCGTTCGGAGCATGAGTATGATGGTGCATTTATCGGTGCGGAGGACGCGATTATCGAGGCAGATAGCAACACTCTTGTTGTCGTGGTTGATACAAACAGAAAAAGTGTGGTGGAAAGCGAAGCGCTGCTTGAATCGGCGAACAAAATTGCTGTTATTGACCATCACCGTCGCGGTACGGATTACATTGAAGGTGCCGTTCTCAATTTCCATGAACCGTATGCATCAAGCACGTGTGAGCTTGTTACGGAGCTTTTGCAATATATCGTTGAAATACGCGATATACTTGATGTTGAGGCGGAAGCACTTCTTTCTGGAATTGTTATAGATACTAAAAAGTTCACGATGAAAACAGGCGTACGTACCTTCGAAGCAGCGGCGTATCTTCGCCGTGCGGGAGCCGATACGGTTGAGCTTAAGCGTATCCTGCAGGATGATATTGAAACTTACGTAAAGCGCGCAGAGATGATAAAGCTTGCCCGTATGTATAAAGACCGGGTTGCAATTGTTGCATATAACGGGGCAAGTACAAGAAAAATAGCCGCGCAAGCAGCGGATGAGCTTCTTTCAATCCGCGGTGTTCAGGCTTCGTTTGTGTTGTACTGTGAAGGGGAAAGCGTTGTGGTTTCGGCCAGATCCCTCGGTCAGATAAACGTACAAGTTATCCTTGAAAAGCTTGGCGGTGGCGGCCACTTTGACACAGCCGGTGCTCAGGTCGCCGGAAAAACTCTCGAAGAGGTTGCAGGGCAGCTTACAGGGGCTATTGATGATATTTTAGGATAAAATATGGAGGAATATAGAAATGAAAGTAATTTTAAATGCAGATGTTAAAGGTCAGGGTAAAAAAGGACAGATCGTAACGGTGTCCGACGGATATGCAAGAAATTTCCTTTTTCCGAAGAACCTTGCAAAGGAAGCTACTGCCGATAACCTGAACGCGGCAAAGATAAAGGAAGCGGCAGATATCGCAAGGGCAGCAAGGGAAAAAGCAGCGGCAGAAGAGCTTGCAAAAAAGCTTGAAGCACTTATATGCGAAATTCCGGCAAAGGCAGGCTCGGGAGGGCGCCTTTTCGGTTCGATAACAACCTCGGATATATCTGCGGCGCTTGCAAAGCAACACAAGAT
>JAZLCV010000017.1:0-12456 GCA_045614365.1 Eubacteriales bacterium
AAGCCGTAAAGCACATTCGGCAATGCGCCCGTTTCATCGGTAATATACTTTTTCTTACCGTCAACGACCTCGTACGTCTCTCCTTCCTTACCCCAGGAAACAAGCTCCATTGCTTCATCGGTATACATCCAGTCAAGGAACTTTGCAGCATTTGCAATGCCTTCCGCTCTGCCGGTATCAGGAATTGATATACCTATCATTTCAAGGTCACCGCGCTCCATCATCGCAACACCTTTTTCGGAATTTGCAACAGGCGGTACAAACGCCTGGATTTTAAACTCCGGATTTTCCTTCTGTGCAAGCTGATTGTAGTAATCTATGCGAAGCTGGAGATGCGGCATAATGAAAGTTCTGTTTGTGAGAACAAGCTCATCGAATGCAGATGAGTTCATCGTCACGCAGTCAGCGGGCATAAGCTTTTCATCTATCATTTTCTTATAGAAGCTTAAAATTTCAAGTGCAGTATCTTCCGATGCACCCCAACGCCATTCTTCGTCATCAAAGTCATAGTACGCCCCATGTTGCCACCACTTATCAAAAGAGGAACCCGGAAGGTCAAAAACATAACTGAAGCTTCTTGTGCTGTACGGATAAGAATTAGGATACAGCTCTTTAAGAGTTTTGCTTACTTCATAAATCTCATCAAAGGTTTCCGGTGCTTTCAGATTGTGCTTTTTGAAGATATCCTCGCGGTAGAGCCATGCGCGCATGCGCGTTCTTCCCTCGCGTCCCGTTCCCGGAGTGTAATAAATCTTCCCGTCGGCACGTTTACGGTTTTTGACAACTACATCATACTCTTCTTCAGTAAGGGAGTCAAGCCATGCATTGTATGTCGGCATATAGTCCTTTAAATCATCAAAAGCAACAAGGCCTTCGCCTGCATACTTTGTGTGGCCGCCAACCATATCGAATGCCAACAAGTCCGGAAGCTCATCCCGAGCTGCAAAAAGAAGCGGGAATTTTGAACCGGCATCAGAGGACGGCACTGAGATGACATCAAGAGTGGCGCCGGAGCCTTCCGACATATACTCAAAAAGCTTCCAGTCGTCTCGAGCAGGCCAGCTTGGTGAAGATACAACCATATACTTGATAACATCATCTTTTGTCAGCGGCTCGGTCGGATCCTGTCCGTCAAGAGCGGTATTTCCGCCTCCACCGCCGCAAGCAGCAAGGGAAAGCAGCATAACAAACATAAGTAATAGCGCTGTAATTCTTTTCATAATCTTTTCTCCTTTTCCCCGGCGCACCGGGATTGATTTTATGTTCATTATAACACATCATATCTACGTTTTCTCACACAATCGGACATTCTTCGTATATCTTGCCCGCACAGATCTGACAAAATTTTATTTCAATTAACTCTATCATATTTTGTTAAATAATACGAGATAACGCCGTACGTATATGATATAATCACACCAAATAAAGGTCATATACGACACAAAGCCTTTGAGGATGAAAATGAAACGAAGAAAGAAATTTACAACATTGTTGTTATCGATCTGAGAATGAGCTATACCCATATGTGCTCTGTTACCGAAAGCAGAAATGCGCTTCTTTATGGCATATGTGATATTGACGAAGAACCTTCTCACCGATGATGATAACGCAAGCTTTCCTCTTTCATCCAGTAAAGCTATATAGCTTTATATGTGAAAATAAGCGGTTGCTTGCCGCCTCCACCAAAACGAAAGCGTACCAGCCGTAGGTTGGTGCGTTTTTGTTTTTGGTGTCCGAGGTGTGGAGAAGGAGAACAGGATATCATTTCCGTTTCTCTTCCAAAAAAGTTCTGCCCCACAAAAGAGGGGCAGAACTTTTTTTATTTACAATCGTAATAATACTTTCCATCGGAGAAATTAAGCGCAACACCGAAAATTTCTTCAACCTTTCCTGAGGCGCATATATTTTCCGGCATATCAATACACGCAAGCATTCCGCTGTCTATTACCGCAACTTTATCAGAGAACGAAAATGCAAGCGGAAGATCATGCATCACAACGACAATTCCTTTTCCGGAATCCGCAAGGCTTCGAAGTGTTTTCATAAGCGAGAGTTGATTTGCGATATCAAGATACGTTGTCGGCTCGTCAAGCAAAATATAATCCGTACTTTGAGCAAGCGCCATTGCTATATACGCATTTTGCCTCATACCGCCGGACAGCGAGGAAAGCTCACGTTCACGAAGCTCTGAAAGCCCCATTTCCGTCATGGCATCCGCGGCAATTTTTTTATCGGAAGCACCGTACCTTCGCGGGTATTCAAGATACGGAAATCTGCCGTGCAGGACCATCTGCTCTACGGTCATATCCGGCGTGTTTTTCCCCTGAGAAAGGTATGACACCTTTTGGGCGAGGTCACGCCGCTTAAATTCTGCCACCTCTTTGCCGTCAACCATCACACTTCCGCCAATTGCAGGAATAATCCCCGCAACGGTTTTTATCAACGTACTCTTTCCCGCTCCGTTTCGTCCCACTACTGATACAATCTCTCCGTGGGAAACGGTCATAGATATACCTGAAAGCACACTCTGTCCGTTATATCCCGCGCTTAAATCGCGAAGTTCTATCACGCCATTTTCCTCCTCTGTTCACTCCTCACCGCCTGAACTCATTGAGTCCTGCGCCCTCCTTTCCCCTTTACCAACAGGAAAATAAAGAAGGGCGCGCCAAGGAATGCCATAATTATGCCGACGGGAATTTCATAGGGCGAAAACAGGCATCTTGACATGGTATCACAAAGAGATACAAATGCCGCGCCGTAAATTGCACATAAGCTAAGCAGATGCAGTGCTCTCGCACCCGCAAGGCGGCGGATTATATGCGGAACGATAAGACCTACAAACGATAGAAGTCCCGCTATGCTGACAGCACATCCCGCAAGCATTGCCGCAAGAAGCAGAAATCCCGGCCGCGCGGCAGAAACATTCAAACCCAGCCCTTTTGCGTTCTCATCGCCAAGAGTCAGAACATCAATACTTTCCGACAATGTTAAAAGAAGCAGAAGAGCCGATATGATAAGAACGGATGCCGGAACAAGTCCGTGATATGTAACGGACGAAAATTCACCTATTCTGAAATTGTTGCTCATAACGCCCGCATCGGGAATAAAGGTTATAATCGCATCAGAAACTGCCCCCAGAAGGCTGTTCATCGCGACACCGATGAGAATAACCGTTCCCCTTGACGCACCCCATTTCTTCGCACCGAGACTTACCGCCATAACCGAAGCAAAGGCACCGGCAAACGCAGACAAAGAAAGCCTCCATCCGCCGAAGACACCAAGTGCCGTGCATATTGTAACCGCAAGATATGCACCGGCATTCACGCCGATTATTCCGGGAGATGCAAGGCGGTTTGCGAGCGCCGACTGTATCACCGCACCGGAAACTGCAAGCGCCGCACCGCAGATAAGCGATGCCGCACATCTGGGAACCCTGACGTAGAAAAGTATGCGCCAGTCTGCAGACAACGCTTTTCCCGCACGAACCTCCGACAAAATCCGGGAAAAGGATATTTCCGAGCTTCCGAGCATAAGCCCCGACACGCAAGCCGCAAAAAGGAGCAAAAAGCCGAGCGCATACAGAAGCTTTATTCTATTTTTCACGCAAAACTTTGCAGAGTTCTTCATACGCTTTTGCCCATCTCGCATTCGGTTTTATATTAAAAAGCCGTCTCTCCATAAAATGAAGCCTTCCATCTCTGACAGCAGAAAGACTTTTCCACGCCGGATTTTCATCTATCATTCTTGTTATGTTCGCAATAGCTTTATCTGTATCATCGCCCATTGTGACAACAAAAATCCTGTGCGGCTCGCTTTTCATTATTGCTTCAATGCTTAAGTTTTCAAGCAGAGTTTTATCATTGTCTGCGATGTTTATGTATCCAAGCTCCGAAAGCATTTCGCCAAGCACAGTTCCCCTGCTGCCCTTTGCCTTGATTGCGCCGGAGGATGCGCGGAGAAGAAGTACTTTCTTCTCTTTCTCCGGAATTTTCAAGGAAGAATGTTCATCTTTTATTCTTTCTATCTTTTCCTTGACGGCAATTCCGTTTTCCTCAAGCATATCACTCCGACCGGTAATATCTGTACAGATGCGAAGCATCTCAAGATAATCCTCAAAGCTGTCAACATCAAAATACGCAACGGTAATCCCCGCACTTTCAAGAGCATCCTTCATCTTCACATTTGAGCTTTGAGATGCACTTGCAATAACAAAATCCGGATTGGCAGCAAGAACAGCTTCGAGGTTCGGAGAATGGGCACCACCGAGATTGATGCAGTCCTCGGGAAGCGGCAGTTCAAAATCCGACCACGCATCATCGCTCGTTGCACACACGCTTCCGCCTGCATTCATCCATATTTCCGCAAAACTACCCAAAAGCGCAGCTGTGCGGTTGTGTAACTTTACAGTTATCTCTCGTCCTAATGCATCCGTAAAAGTATATCCGTCAGAATTATGGTCACCCTTGCTTCCGCAACCGGAAAACAAAATGACAAGTAACATTGCCATAATGAACAAAAGAAAGCGTTTTTTCATGTTTTTTATCCTTTCTAATTAAAGGAATTTCCGTTCTCGGATACATTGAACATCTCGCGTATACGGGAGCGCAAAATCTTATGCCCGGGCAGAGACAGCGTTCTGTCCTGCTCTGCAACGGCAATCGCCTCACACTTTGCAAGCTCAAGAGTTTTCATATCCGACATAAAGCTTGCTATACGAAGCTCGGGAAGTCCATGCTGACGAGTTCCGAAAAAGTCACCCGGTCCGCGAAGACGCAGATCCTCCTCTGATATTTTAAAGCCGTCATTCGTTTCACGCAACGCCTGCAGCCTTTCTGCCGCCGTGCTTGTTTTGCTGACATTGGAAAAAAGAAGGCAATATGATTTTGCGTTTCCGCGACCCACACGACCTCGAAGCTGGTGAAGCTGAGAAAGACCGAACCTCTCGGCATTTTCAATTGCCATTACGGTGGCTTCAGGAACATTTACACCGACTTCAATAACAGTGGTGGATACTATCGCCGACGTCTCTCCGCTTACGAAACGGCGCATTACGGCATCCTTCTCCTTTTGCTTCATCTTGCCGTGAAGAAGCTCCACCTGTTTTCCGTAAAACGCACCTTCCGCTAACTCTTTTGCAAACTTCTCGACCGAACGAAGCTCAAGGTCGCTGTCCTCATTATCCTCGATAAGAGGACAGACAACATAAGCGCGATAACCCATATCAAGCTGTTTTTTTATAAAAGCATACGCATCCGCACGTTTTGAGTCATTTACTATAAGCGTATCAACAGGAAGTCTGCCGGGCGGAAGCTCGTCTATAACAGATATATCAAGATCCCCGTACATAATCAGCGCAAGCGAGCGCGGAATGGGAGTTGCCGACATAACAAGCTGATGCGGGTTATTTCCTTTTGCCGCAAGCGTTGCACGCTGACGCACCCCGAAGCGGTGCTGTTCATCGACAATCATAAGTCCTAAATTTTCAAACTCAACATCCTCGCTGATTATGGCGTGGGTTCCGATAAGAAAATCAACTTCCCCGGAGACGCATTTTTCTTTAATTTTCTTTTTTTCCGAAGCTTTCATACTTCCGCACAGAAGTGCGCACGTAATCCCGAGCTTTTCCATCCCCTCCGAAAGAGATTTATAATGCTGCTCGGCAAGAATTTCCGTCGGTACCATAAGCGCAGTCTGCATTCCATTTTTATATGCAAGATACGCCGCTGCCGCCGCAACCGCAGTTTTACCCGAGCCGACATCACCCTGAACAATTCTGTTCATCGGACGAAAGGATTGCATATCCGTTGCGATTTCATCAATAACGCGCCTTTGCGCGGAGGTCAGCGAAAACGGAAGTGAATTCAAATACGGTGTAAAGTCGCTGTCATTTATCGCTGTTCCGATCTCGTGTTCACGCCGTCCGCGAAGGTGCATAAGGCCAAGGCTCAGGATAAAAAGCTCTTCAAACACAAGGCGTCTTTTCGCGATTTCAAGTTCTTCCTCGGTTGTTGGAAAATGGATTTCACGATAAGAAAATCCGACGTGTGCAAGAGAATGTTTTCTGCGTATATCCTCCGGCAAGACCTCGGGAATACTTTGCGAAAACTCTGCCAGTGCAGCTCTCACAGCATTTCTCAGCACATCTGCGCTGATTCCCGCTGTAAGCCCATAGATTGGCAGAATAGCTCCGGTTTTCTGACCGGAGCTGTTCTCTTCTTCAAACGTCGGATTGGTCATGCAAAGCCCGCCCGCGCGCTCCTCTACTTTTCCGAAGAATATGTAGGTCTGCCCGGGAGAGAGCTTGCCGACACTGTATTTCTGATTAAAAAACACTATTTTTATTCCGCCGCTTTCATCCACGGCGCGGAACTCCGAAACGGTAAATCCACGGCGCGGTGAGCGGGTTTTTATATCCGATGAAATGCACGCTTTTATGCACGCCTTATCCCCTGCGGAAAGCGCGGAAATTTTCAGGAAATTCCGCCTGTCTTCATAATCACGCGGAAAATACGAGAGAAGGTCACGCACAGTGTTTATGCCAAGCTTTGCGAAAGCTTCGGCGCGCTTTTCACCAACGCCCTTAAGGTAACGTATTCCCGTGTTCAGATCAGGCTTCATCATATAATTTTACTCCGCTGAAATTAAATAATAGTATACCGGCTGACCACCGTCAAGAAGCATAACCTCTGCATCCTTTGCATTTTCCTTGCAGATATTTTCAACAACGGATGCATCTTCGGCATTTACGCCCTCGCCATAGAAAACCGTTACAAAACCGCGGTCTGCTATTCCCATATCGGAAATAAGCTTCTCTGCAACTTCGCCAAGATCTTTTCCGGATGCAGAAAGCTTGCCCTCGTTAAGTGCGAGGTATTCGCCTTCCTTGATGGAATAACCGTCAAACTCACTGTCTCTTGCGGCGTATGTGATTGAACCGGTTGAAACATTTCCTGCCGCTTCCATCATAGCCGAAACATTTTCTTCCGTTTCACCGTCGGGATTGAACGCCAACATCGCAGAAATGCCCTGCGGTACGGTTTTTGTTTCAAGAACAACAACCTGTTTTTCGGTTAAAAGCGCGGTCTGCTGTGCCGCCATAATGATGTTCTTGTTGTTCGGGAGAACAAAAACTATTTCCGACGGAGTTGCATTTACCGCCGCGAGGATATCATCGGTTGACGGGTTCATCGTCTGTCCGCCTTCGATAAGCGTGTCTGCACCGAGGTCACGGAAAACGCTGAGAATTCCCTCACCTGCACCGACAACGGCAAAGCCGTATTTCTTCTCGGCAGGAGCAATAGCGGGCTCTGTTTTTTCTTCTTTCTTCGCCTCAGAAACGACCTTCTCGCTGTGCTGATAGCGCATATTGTCAATCTTTATATTTGTAAGCTCGCCGTAGGTAAGCGCACGGCCGAGCGCCTTATCCGGCTCGTTAGTGTGAACGTGAACCTTGATAATGTCATCGTCATCAACCACAACGACGCAGTCGCCGATTGACTCAAGATATGCGCGAAGCTTTGCAACATCGAGATTTTTACCTTCGCGGCTTATATTTACGATAAACTCTGTGCAATATGCAAACGTAATTTCTTCATCCACCTCTGCAAAAGAAGCAGCAGAAGTGCCTGAGATTTCCTCACCGGAAGAAAGCGCAACGTCATTTCCCTGCAAGGATGAAAGCATAGCCTCAAGCACGAGCACCCAGCCCGCACCGCCGGCATCGACAACACCGGCTTTTTTAAGAACAGGGTTAAGCTCCATAGTCTCATCAAGCGCAACCTTTGCCGCTGAAATTGCCTCTGCAAATATTTCTTCGATATCGGAAATAGTTTCGGAAAGCTCTACTGCCTTTTCTGCCGCCTTGCGTGAAACGGTAAGGATAGTTCCCTCCGCCGGCTTCATAACAGCACGGTAAGCTGCCTCAACACCCGATGATAAAGCTTTTCCGAAAGCGCTTGCATCAAGAACCTCTGCCCCTGCGCATGACTTTGCAAAGCCACGGAACAGAAGGGAGAGAATAACACCGGAATTTCCGCGCGCACCGCGAAGAAGCGCAGATGCCGCAGTGTTTGCCGCTTCCCCAACTGTTTCCGGAGAAACGGGTGCAAGAGCGGTTGCCGCAGCACGTGCAGTAAGCGACATATTCGTACCCGTATCACCGTCCGGAACGGGAAATACGTTTAGTTCATTTAATTTTTGCTTATTATTATCTATTGCCGCGGAAGCGGATATCACCATACGGCGAAACTCCGCGGCGGTAATCTGTTCTTTCACTATCGGCACCTCCGTTATTCTGCCATTATAGAATCGACTTTTACGTTGACGCTGCCGACCTTTACGCGAGTTACGCGCTCTACATTATAGCGGACTTCATTTATGATAGACTCGCAGATTGCGGTGATATTTACACCATGATCCACAATTATATGAACATCAATATTTACCATCTCATTATCAAACGTTACCTTTACGCCCTTGGACATATTTTCACGCTTTAAGAGACGGACAATCCCATCCTTAACGCTTCTGTCTGCCATTCCGCGGACACCGAAGCAGTTTGTTGCGGCATCTCCCGCAACTGCTGTAAAAACTTCATTTGTTATCTCAACTGAGCCTTTGTCGTTATTTAATATCATATGCAAACCTCCTGTAAGATTTAAATGACATAATCATAGTTATATATATTATACACTGTTTTTGACAATAACTCAATATAAATTTTTGAAATTCTTAAAAACAACGTGACAGCGTAATAATATTGCATTGAAAAACCGACACGGCAAAATATGGCACGGGCACGGAAGGAAAAAACTTCCGCGCCCTTTTCTTTATGCGTAAAAATCGTGGTTGCCGACGGACATTACAAAATCCCGGTTATTTGGCACCCATGTGCTTGTAGATATGGCAGGATTTAAAAAGAAAAGAATATTCTTATCCGTAACCTTATAGCTTTCAAGGCATATTTTTGCCGCGAGATAGCTTTCCCATCCCGGCTCCTTATGAATACTCCCGTTCGCAACAGGTGTAAACTGCACGCCGCCCTTTTTATCAAAAACAACGTCATAAACGTTATTCGGAAACTCCCGGCTCTCCACGCGGTTGAGCACAACATTTCCGACGGCAAGCTTTCCGGTAAGCGTTTCCCCCTCACTTTCGGCATTTATTATTTTTGCCAGCCAGTAAAGGTCACTCGCATTATAAAACTCATCAGCAGATAAAAGCTTCTCTGCACCGGATCTCACCTTCGCCGTTTTCGTTTCATTATCCCACGTAACTGTTGCTCCGAGCGCTTTCGCCAACGGACGAACAGGGATGTAGGTGCTTCCGTCTATTATAATATTTTCATTTCCGGAATACAGCACCCTACCGCGGGACTCTATATACCCTTTACCTATCCCTGCACTCGTCTCTGCGTCCGAATGCCTTGCCGTTGCTGTCCTCGCTTTGTTATCCCACGACACTTCAACCTCGGCAAGAGTTTCCGAAAACGTCCGCAGCGGGACGTATGTAACGGAATTCACAAGTTTTGCTCCCTCAAAGTCTACCCCGTCAACCGTAACATTTGCCGCAAAGCTCATTTGCATAAGCGAAATGAACGCCAACATAAAAATAAGTATTTTTTTCAATTTCACCACTTCCTTCCGGTATAGTCCTCTATATTGTAACGCAATTCACGCCGCGTCGCAACACACAAATATAGGTTTTCGTTCCACATTTCAGCATTTTTGCCTGTTTTTGACACATTTATCACCGCAATAAGTTTTATAAAAAATATTTCGTGTAAATTTTTTTATTTTTTTTAAAAAAACACTTGCTTTTTAGTGCCAAATCTGTTATTATATTAGATGCTGTTTATTGACAAGATTTTAAGGAGGTGCGGCAAATGGCAAAGTGCGCAATATGCGAAAAAGGCGTGACATTTGGCATTAAAGTGTCCCACTCGCACAGACGCTCTAACAAAATGTGGAGACCGAATATCAAACGCGTAAAGGCTATCGTTGACGGTTCCCCCCGTCATATTTACGTCTGTACAAGATGCCTCCGTTCCGGTAAGGTTCAGCGCGCGATATAAGTACACACAAGCAAAAGCCGGAGACGCAGAAAAACCTGCGTCTTTTTGCTTATTCCCCCAAAAAATCAAAGGAGCTGTTTTATCATGGAAGTTGCACTGTCGTATATTAATCTTGATGTTTATCTCGTTGTTCTGCTCAGACTTGTCACCTCGGTTGTCCTCGGCGCTCTTATTGGTATTGAGCGCGCAAGCAGTAAGCACGATGCAGGTCTTCGCACACACATCATTGTCTGCCTCGGCGCGGCATCTGTTATGATTACAAGTCAGCTTCTCTCTATGCAGAACGGTGCAATAACCGATGTCACACGTCTCGGCGCCCAGGTTATATCCGGTATCGGTTTTCTCGGTGTTGGAAGTATCATCGTCAATCGCAGCCGTGTACGCGGTCTGACAACTGCAGCCGGCCTCTGGACAACAGGTTGCCTTGGTCTTGTTATCGGCGCAGGCTTTTTAGAGGTTGCACTTACGATCGTTGCTCTTATGATGTTTACGATTTATGTTCTGCGCCCGCTCTCCCTCAGAATACGCGCAAGCGCGCTTACCTTTGACGTAAACGTTATAATCGGCGAACGCACGGTAACAGACTACGTCGAAGAGCTTGCAACTCGACATTTTGAGATAATCGCAATTAAGGGCTCTGCCGAAAAAGCCGTTATCACTGTACATACCGATATGCGCGGTGAGAGAAACGAATTCATCCGCGAAATAATCTCTATTCCGGGTGTTGTAGGCGTTTCGGAAGCATAATCGTGAATCGGAGTCCCCCGCTCTCCACATATAAATACCACCTGACACAAAATTCCGGGAAGTAATGATATCTCCCGGAGAAGAATGATTCAAAACCAAAAAGGAAAATCACCGCTTCGTAGCAATACGAAGCGGTGATTGTGTTTATTCAGTTACTTAGAAAAACTTGCGGATTGTGTCGGTTGCAGTGCTGTCATCAGCGCTGATTGTGATTACGAAATCAATGCCGTGCTCTGCACCGAAGCTTTCAGCCCAGAGAAGGAACTCCTCTGTCTGCTTGATAAAATCACACTTGGAAACCTTGTAAAGGCTGTCGATGAATATCTTGGAGAGGTCAAAGTTTCCCGAATGCATTCCGCAGATAAACGCCTTAAGGTGCTCATAGCTTTCGATAAAGTATCCCGAAACGTCAACCAGACGTGCCTTATGGCTTATATCATATGTAAGCTTAGTGCCGCGCTCGATGCAAGCAACCGTTAAATCCTCGGACGCAGCCTTGTTTGTAAGCTCAATAATCTGCTTTGTTTTTCCATGGCCCTGAAGTCCCATAATTACGCGAACCATAATTACTCCTATCTCCGCAAAACCTTGCGGTTATCGCTTTCACGGCAAGCGATTGCCGAATTTCAACCGTGAGGTTGAGTTGTCCTGTATATATATTAACACATTTTCACAAAAATCTCAATGCCTTTTTTCGAAAAATTTGTTATTTTTCCAAAATTTCTTTCAGAAGGTCTTCGTATCCCGGTTTTCCGAGAAGCGCAAACATATTCTTTTTGTATGCTTCAACGCCCGGCTGATCAAACGGATTTACGCCGAGAGTATATCCGGAAAGACCGCAGGCAAACTCGAAGAAGTATACCATATATCCGAAATTCTCCGCATCAGAGCCGGAAATTGAAATGCACATATTCGGCACACCACCGTCTTCATGAGCAATTGCTGTTCCCTTGTATGCATTTTCGTTGACAAAATCAACACTCTTGCCCGCAAGATAATTAAGCCCGTCAAAATCCTCGTCATTTTCAGGAACGATGATGTCTGCCGAAGGCTTACCAAGCGACACAACCGTTTCCATGAGAATACGCTCGCCCTGTTGGATATACTGCCCCATTGAATGGAGGTCTGCCGTGAATTCAACGGATGCCGGGAAGATACCTACGTTGTCTTTTCCTTCGCTTTCTCCGTAAAGCTGTTTCCACCATTCTGCCATATACTTGAACTTCGGCTCGAAGCATGCGAGAATTTCGATTTTCTTGCCCTTTTCATACATTACGTTGCGTGCAGCGACATATGTCCATGCAGGATTTGAGAAATCCTTTGTTACGGTAAGCTTATCCATGGCCTTCTTTGCACCGAGAAGAGCCGCATCAATATCAATTCCCGCGACAGCCATCGGAAGAAGTCCGACAGCTGTAAGAACAGAATATCTTCCACCGATATTGTCCGGCACAACAAAGGTTTCATATCCCTCGTTTGTAGCAAGATTCTTGAGTGCACCGCGGCACTTGTCAGTAGTTGCATATATACGGCCTTTGGCTTCTTCTTTTCCATACTTCTTCTCGATAAGATTCTTAAAGAGGCGGAAAGCCACCGCAGGCTCTGTTGTTGTACCCGATTTTGAAATAACGTTTATT
>JAZLCV010000018.1:0-14907 GCA_045614365.1 Eubacteriales bacterium
GCAGTTACTCTTGCAAGCATTATTCTGACCATTTTGTCTTCCGCCGGGTCAAGGTATACGTTCTTGAATGTTACCGGGCCTTCAACCGATGCAGGATAATATCCAACATATTTCCCGCCAACGTAAACGTAAATGCCGGCACCCTTGTCAAATCTCGGATACTCTATTGTCATATCATACCATCCGGCTTTTTCCACATTCTGCATAACCACTGCAAGCTGCATCATTTTTTTATTTTGCAGACCGGCAGCAATATTGAACCACGTTTCTGTAGCATGCTCTTCACCAAGGTGATATGGAGTGAAATAAAAACAATCCTTATCAACCCCAACAGTACTTACGCCGACATTCGTTCTGTTTTTATCCAGAATCCATCCCGCTTCAGACGAAACAGTCAAATTGTTAAGTGATGCTGTGTTTCCTTTTGACATTGTACCCGTATTAAATTTAAGCACATAAGGATCATTCTCACCGCGAGCAACATTCACGTTCACTATTTTTTCAGCAGCGGAACCATCACCAAAGGCTGCGGTAAGCTTTACTGTTGCTGTTCCCGCCTTTGTTGCAGTGAGCTTTCCGTTGAGAACCTCATCGGTATAGTTTGTTCTGTCATTTGTGAATGTTACTGCATCGCCTGTTACTTCAACCTTGATTGTTGCATCGTCCGCTTCTGCTGTTGAAGTATATCCGCTGTAATTTACAGCTGCTTCACCAATAAATGCCTGTGCGGTGAAATCAAGGCTATCTCCGTTTGCGAGATTTACATTTTCAATTTCTTCTCCGCTTGTATTTTTCACAGAAACACTTTTCTCGGACGATGCGTTGGTGGGGGTAAGAGTAATAGACTCAATTCCTATGAAGCGAGCTATTCCGTTAGTTACTTTTGCAATCATAAATTTAACTTTACCGTCTTCATCCGGAGTAAGATATACGTTTTCAAATACATCTTCTTCGCCTGTATTTGATGCACAGGTAAAGGAACCTACATAATTTCCATCCGCATATAAGAATGCATCGGCACCTCTCAAATGATCCATTGTTGTAAGCTTTATATCATACCAGCCCGTTGGCACATCCTTTACATTGAAAGTAAACTGTTCATTTCTTTTTTCGTTTGATGCTATTGTCAACCACGAATATGTATCGCTATCGCTAGCCCCGTCTTTTATAATCTGAAGCCATAATCCTGTTGTACCATCATACATATTCTTCGATAACGCATTGCTCTCAGATTCATTCTTCACCAGTTCCCATCCGGCAGTTTCGCTTACCGTTACTTTGGAAAGATTAAACGTACTTGCATTTGCAGGAACTATTATTGTACTACTATTAAAATTAACCGTTATTTCCCCTTCCGCTGCAAAAGCAAATGCAGGGGTGAGAGAAAGTGCGAGTGCGAGGGTAATGATAAATGCGAGACTTCTTTTAAAGAAATTCTTTTTCACTTTAAGTTCCTCCCTTTATTTTACTCTGTTATACGCCGTTTCATATGCTTTCAAAAGCTCATCAATGCCCATTGAAGCGAGGTCTGCAGCAAAGGCATCAAAGCCGGAGAGCGGTTCTGTACCGAGGATAAACTTTGAAATCATTTCCTGCGTATATGTGTTGATTTCTACGCCGGTACTCTCGGTGATCTTCTTTTCCTCATCATTAAGCCCGAGCCAGCTTGTCGGGTTGGCATTGGGCATTGTATGCTCAAGCACCATTGAACGTGTTTCGTTGATAAGGTCAGATTCGAACGAATTTACCGCTTCAGGATCAAATCTTGCAACCGTTCCCGGAAGAGCAAAACCATACATAGTGTTCGGTTGCGAACCGTTCTCATCTGTGATATATACCTTTTGGCCGTCAACTACGTTATATGTCTCGCCTTCTTTACCCCAAGAGAGAAGCTCCATAGCTTCATCAGAATAGAACCAGTCGAGGAATTTCATTGCATTTGTAATGCGTTTTTCATCATTTGTGTTACAAACCACATAACCGTAAGAGTCGATATTCTTCTTTGCCACCATAGAAAGTCCCGTTTTTTCGTTCATAACCGGAGGTGCAATTGCCTTGAAGGTGTAATCCTCGCTGACGTTTGCTCTTCCAAGAGGTGTGAAGAAGTCAATTCTCGTCTGGAATTCCGGGAAGATAAATCCGCGGCCTGTTGCTACAAGCTCCTGCCATGAATTAACATTTATTGTAAGAAAATCCGACGGAATGAGCTTTTCATTGAGCATCCGGTTCAAGAATGTGATAACCTCAAGCATCGTATCTTCCTGGGCGCCGTAGCACCACTTTTCATTATCAAAGTCGTAATATACGCCTCTTTCAAAATACGGTTTCCACGAAGTTCCGATTATGTCGATATTTTGCATTCCGCTTCTCATACAGAACGGGAAGCTGTCGGGATATAACTCCTTGAGCGTACGGCAAGCCTCTATAAACTCCGTCTGTGTTGTCGGAGCGGAAAGTCCGTGCTTTTTGAAAACATCTTCGCGATACATCCACGCACGAACACTCTGCATTCCCTCTCTGCCGTAGGTAGGGCTGTAGTAAACCTTACCGTCTACTGCTTTTCTCGGAACAATGAGTGAATTGTAAACCTCTTCACTGAGCGAATCAACAAAAGCATTGTAGTTTGGCATAACGTCTGCATAGTCATCCAGTGCAACAAGAGCCCCCTGCTGCATATATGTATCCGTGGACGGCTTGTAGTCAAACGTCATAAGATCCGGAAGCATCTCCGGAGCCGCAAACATAACGGATATTTTTGTTACAAACTCTGAGCTCGGGATATCGGTAACATCAACATTTGCTCCGGTTCCTTCCCTGATGTACTCCCATGCCCTACTGTCTCCTGAAGCAGGCCATGAGGGATGACTCATGATAACAACTTTAACAGTGTCATCGAGGGTGAGTGGGCTTGAGTCGTGACCTCCACCCATTTGCGCTTGTGTCCCGTTTTTTCCGCATGCCGTAAGCATTAAAAGCATCACGGTTGCGAGAAGCAGACACATAAGTTTTGTTTTCCTTTTCATATTGCTTTTCCTCCTTTTATATTCAACGCTTTTTGCGTTGTTCTACTGACATTTACATTATTCCAAACGGAGATGCCCCGTTTTGCATAACTTTCTGCGCATCAATATACTGTGCAAACTCAATTCTGACAAGGTTGGTTTCTATATAGTTAAACGGCGAAAGCGATCCGAAACAAATTTGTCCGTAAGCGCAATTCTCATTCAACCAATTTGAAAAATCAGTTTCAATCAAAGGCATCTGAGTCGTATCAAAATAGATGTTGTTGCGTTTTTTTATAAGCTCACAGAGTTTCACTCCGCCTGATGCTGGATTTATGCCTGTAATAATCGTATTTACATTTTCATACTGTGATAAAAGTGCAAACAACTCTTCGCCGGAAATGTTATTCTCGACATCTTTTAAGCTTCTGCCTCTATAGTTTTCAAAACCGGCATTTATCCTGACCGGAAGTTTGAACTCTTCAGCAAGCTGCATTACTTTTCCGGCTCTATGAATCGGAAAATACTCGTCATAAAGCATCTCCAGAGCAAGTGAAAAACCGTGATATAACGGAGCTAACTCGAATCCGCAAAATCCGTGGGCTATCATATTACGGGCATCATCCTCCCACTTTGGATAAGTTGGATTCACAATTGCAAGCGGAAGGAACTTCGTTCTGCCGCTATATGCCGACAACTCATCATACAGCTCAAAATTCGCAACATTGGCATCCTTATAAAACAGTCCGTTCAAATTTGCAATCACCATATGCGTAATTCCGCACTCCTGCGCAAGAGTATCTAATCCTGTGAGATTATTGAATTCTAGATTTCTGAAAGGCCAGTGGCCTACATAGGCGTTGATATCAACAAACATAGCCTATCTCACCATCCTTTCGATAAAACGCTCAAACGCAGTACCGCGCAATATGGTTTTTTTATCTGCTTCCGCTATTCTTGCGCCGAGAATTTTACCTACACATGTTGACCATGAACCGTCCGTACCAAACAGTATCCTGTCTGCGCCAAGAAGCTCCACCGCTTCTTCCATTTGCGGTCGGTCATACAAACTGCCACTCATATCTGTATACACATTTGGGCAATCAACAATAGCCTTCAGATTGTACTTCCACTCCGAGATTGTAAAATGCCCCATAACAAAAGTTGCTTCAGGATATTTCTTTGCGGCGTTTGCCATATGTACGCCTGTTGAAACAAGCGGCTGAACAAGTTTATTTTTGGGATTCGGAATATGCATTGAATGCTGCAGTATCGGCACATCAAGCTCGATACATTTTTCAATCACGGGAGCATAAACCGGATCATCCATGAAATAATCAAAATACAGCTTTACCCCGACGAACCCGAGTTTGTTTATGCAACGGTCAATTTCCGCAACCGCTTCTTTTGCATATCCGGGATGGACGTATGCCATACCAAACACTTTCCCGGGATAGCGCTGAGTTGCCGAATAAGTGACGTTATTTGCTGAAACAAACTTTTCCGGAAGACATCGCTTATCATCCACCACCGGAAGTGAAGTTACAATTTTATCCACGCCCAATCTCGTAAGCTCGCTCACGGTCTTATCTGCAAAAGGAATATCCAGTTCTGTATATCCGCCCATATTCCCCCACAAATGCTCGTGCCACGCAACAACAGGGTTCTCATACATAAGAGAGAGTTTTTCTTTTATGTTCATCTGACATCTCAACTCCTACCTGCCAGCTCTGAAATATGAGCATACTTTCTCAAAAGCCATAATCGTGTCTTCCAAATCCTGCTCTGTGAAAAACTCATTTACCTGAAGATATATACATGTATCGAGAATTTCTTCTGCAACCGGACAATCTCCTGTTTTGTATTCAATATTCTCAAGAGGATAAGCTGTTTTTCCCGGGTATACAGTTCTGTTTTTGAATATGTCATACTGATAAACACATGACGGGATATATCCTGCGCTGGCCCGTATTCCCTCTGCCTGAAGTGCTTCGGCAAGCTCTTTATTATTTACACCGAGTTCTTTCTCATCTACACGAAGTAAATAGAACCAATATGAGCTTTCACAGCCCTCAGTTATTTTGTGAGGGAGAATCCCCGGAATTTTTCCCAGTGCACGGTTAAGCTTTTCTCCAAAGGAATGTCTTTTTCCACAGATATCTTCAACTTTATCAAGTTGAGCAAGCGCAACCGCTGCCGTGAGCTCATTCATACGATAGTTAGGCGCAAGATTCGGAACATTTTTTGCAACAGATTCACCAAAGCGGTTATAGCCCTTATCAGCGAACATCACCGCGTTGTGATATAATGTCTCGTTTTCTGTAATAATCATGCCGCCATCCCCAGCTGAAATATGCTTGAAATCATTCAGAGAAAAGCATCCGATATCACCATACGTTCCGACATACTTACCTTTATATCTGCAGCAATAAGCTTGGGCGCAGTCTTCAATTACATAAATATTTTTTTCTTTTGCAAGCTCACAAATTTTATCAATCTCACAAGCGTTACCTGCAAGATGGACAACAATTATAGCCTTCGTCCTTTCCGTAATCTTTGCCTTGACACTTTCCGCAGTTATATTGTATGAATTCGGATCGAGATCGGCAAAAACAGGAACAGCATTCTGGTAAAGAATACCTATAACGCTCCCCATATCCGTTATCGGTGATGTTATTACTTCATCTCCAGAGCCTATCCCGCAAGCCCCCAAAGCAACGTGAATTGCAGCTGTTCCGGAAGATGATGCAGCGCAATATTTTGAGCTGTACATATTTGCGAATTTTTCACAAAACCGCTTCGTCATTTTACCTTTCCAATAGAAAAGTGTGTTTTGCCCGAGTGCCTCCTGGACATATGCAAGTTCCTCTTTACCAAAACGCATTCCTTCACCGTACGGAGTTGTTTTTACAGGGGCGCCTCCGTGAATTGCCAGCTTCTCCATTTATGAATCATCCTTTCTTAATCACCCGGTCTAAAATTCTTTTTGTGAGCACTGCTATCTCAGCACGTGTTGTATAATCCTCCGGTGCGATATATCCACTCTTTCCGTTAACGATATCTGCACCGATGAGGGCCGTGACTGCGTCTTTTGCATAATCTGCAACAGCAGCAAAGTCAGTAAATTGCGGTTCGTCGTAACTTCCGAACTCTACACCCAATTTTTCCAGCGCGCGGTAGACTATTACCATCATATCCTGACGGGTGATGTGGTTGCGCGGAGCGTAGCGATTATCACCGATACCGTTTAGAATACCGGTATTACGTGCGATTGCGAGCTCAGATGCGAAGTAATCACTTGCCGAGACATCTGCAAAATTCTCCGCGTTATCACTTGTGAGATTAAATGCACGAACGAGGAGCAGTGCGAAATCTGCACGTGTGATGTTGCTTTCAGGAGAATAAGTCGTTACCGTTGTCCCCTTGATGATGTCATCCGAAGCAAGAGCATTTATTGCATCTGCCGCCCACATGTGGTTATCAAGATCCGTGAAACGGACAGTGTCCGTTTCACCCGACGCGTCGGGTGCGTTTTCGGTGTTTTCTCCGGTAGTTTCATCAGTTTTCTCATCATCTTCTTTATCTGATGTTTCTTCGTCGACCTGAACTTCGTCAGGTGCGGCACCTCCGCCACCGCCACCACCGGATGGTGTGCTAGTCGACGGAGTTTCCGTTTTATCGCTTGTACCGGATGATTCGGTTTTGCTTCCTGTTGTAGAACCGTAAACCGTGATGTAAAAGTGAAGCGTTGTCTCACGTCCGCTTTCATCTGCTGCGGTAACGGCAACGTGATGCTCACCCACTTGCGATGCGGTCGGTTTCCACAAAAGTGTTCCTGTCGAAGCATCTAAACTTGCACCGCGCGGAAGAAGAACCGGACTGTATGTGATACTTTCTTTGAGCGGACTTTCGGCAAAGACATTCACCTGCAGAGAACTTCCGGCGCTTGTCGTTAATCCTTCGTATCCCCCTACGAACGAAGGATTGTTTGCTTCTGTATACGTAAGAGGAATCCGCGCAGACTGATTCACTTCTATATCATATACATATCCATCTTGCGGAAGTCTCGAATTTATATATTGACGTATAACGGTTACGTTTCCGAGTTCACATACAATATCATCGCCGCGCAAATAGGCGTTTTCAATTTTATATGAACCATTTCGGGTTGTGGTTCCGTTATCAACATAAATGTATTTACCTTTTACACCCGAAAGCTCACCCGCTGAAACTGTTCTGTTCGGGGTAATGACAATTTCATTTTTCTCCTCAAGGGTTTCGGTGAATTTTTTCACCTTACCCTCAATCGCTGCAAACGTTCCGGTTCCGACCGCAACTTTGCCTTCAGCAACTGTTTCAAGAATATCGCCGTCATTTAAGTACTTATACGTATTTGCTCCGTTTTGCACGGTGTAAACTCCCACAAAACCGCGGAAATGAAGCTTTTCTCCGTTATCAAGCATTATCTCATATGTCACTGAATTATCAGTAGAATAAAAAACATAATCAATCCTTCCGCTTGTGTGCTCAATTCTCAATGCACGAGCCGATTCCGATGCTTTTGCATCACCGGCCACAATACCCATCGGCACCTCGTCAATTGCTTTCAGATAACGCTCATTGCGGTAAGGCTCAAATACAGTTGTAAAGGTTGTATTCAAGTCACTGCCGCTATGCTGCAGGAATACATATTTAAACTTATCTATATTCTTCGTAGAAGCAATTTTTGTCGGATATCCATCTGATATGGCAAGCTGCGTTTTTGTGTCCGGATTTCTGTTTCCGCCATCCAGTATCGTCATACTGAGATGCAGTCCCTTGCCGTCTCTGAGATATTTATTGAAATCCTTAATCGCAAAATCAATCTCAATTTTTTCATCAGGAGAAATATCGCGGTCAACATTCTCAACCCATGTGTATCCCCGAGGATACACTGTCTCATATCCCCATGTAAGGGGTGAATTGGGATCTGGTCCGTAAGGGACATCTATCCCCTGATATGTTCCTTTATACTTCCCGTTTTCATCAACCTGCGCACCGCTTACATAGTTTCCGTTTTCATCGCGTATTGTTGTGAAATCAAGACCTTTTGTCTCTGTAACCTCATTTGAAGTTGCATGGAAGGAATAAAGATGATCATCTCCGCCGAGAACCTTGAAAAAGTCTATAGTATAGGAAATCTCATCGCTTGCCTTTATCATAATTACACTGCGGCGATAATCCTCAACAATATCCTGATACACATCCTTCGCATCCACATCCATCAGCTTAACCATTTCCGTATCATCAAAATGGTAGCTTTGACCGCGTGCATCGGATGTATTCTGCTGAATCTTATTCACCATAACCGTATTGTGAGAAAGCGTTGAGCTGCTCCACTGCAGGGTCTTAGGTTGCATTCCCGTTGCTTCCGGATATCCAAGCTCAGGCATGAAATTAAGACCGTATGCCGTCATTCCGAGGTTTAAGGAATCTGTATGTCCGTGACCGCCGTTAAGTCCGAAATACATCCATACATCATGACGGTTTTCATAGCTTCCCGAGCTTATCTTATCGCTATGATCTTCACCTGAGCGAAGAGCTGCAAACCCAAAGCCCGTAAGCATATTGGACGGAATCCTGAATGTTCCATATTCATCAATAACCTCTTGAACCTCATCTGACAGAAGCTCAGGATTCTCGTGTTCAATGCCGTATCTGAGTCCCTCTGTTTTATTTCCGTTAAAATAGTATATCAACTGTGCATATATCGGTTCTCTGTACATCTTCCAGCCGGCATTCGCCTGGAATCCCGTTGCCCAATGCAATTGCGCCATAGCATAATCCGTATCACCTATCTGCGGAGTATACCCCGGAGACATGAGCTGTATACTGTGTTCAACCATCTTCTTGAACTTCGGATTATCCTTGAAATTCGCTGCCTGATACCTGTCATAATCCTCAAGATACGTCAGAACGTTGTACAGAAGTCCGAACCAGTTTGACTGATAACGGGAAGCTTCGTTTGCGTATCCATCGTGGTCGATAGTATTAACCAGAGTTTCATCAATTGCACCACCGCGCGAATTGTTTATACTCCAGCCCGGTTTCATAAGATAATCTATCCACGTTGCAGTATCCGGCAACGTATCAAGAACTACCGCACCAATGGCACACGATTGCTGTGCCATTCCCCAGTTTCCGGCGACCTTAGGAAACGGATCATCCAGAGAGTTCAAAACCTCACGCAGAATATTATCTTCTATGTGCGTTCTTATCTGATTGCCTGTTTCCTTTGAATATCTGAACTTGATGTCCTCTCCTTTTTCCTTCAGATAATCAATCACATACGGATCATCAAACACGTCGAAAACCTTATCATACGCCTGCATAAGAACATTTACCAAATCGGTTTCCCAGACATAGTTTATTGCACCGCCCTGACAGCGGTCGGAGGTTTTCCATGTTGCAAAATCATATATATTGAGATCGTATTGATTGTAATAATCGGCAATTCTGTCCAGAAGTATCGCCGCAGGTCTTCCGTATTTGAGGTCATCGGTATAATAGTAAGCAGTTGAAAGTGCTTTCACCGCCTCAACAACCAGTCCGGTAGTTCCCGTTCCTCCATTCTTATACCACAGACCATTATGCAGAAATGCCGCTATATATGTATGACGTTCAGGAATATCAACTAATGTCGCATCAAGTTTTGCGCTTTGCAGCATATACGGTGTGCCATCCGACTTTGTGGGAACGTATCCCATTCCGTCATCAACTGCCCAACGGGCGGTTGTTTCCCCAGGGCGAAGGAATGGTTCATCCTTATCTGCCGGATTTGAAAGTGCACCAATCTCTTTATAAAGCTCATTATAAAGGAATCCGCCTTCTATTCCGTAGCCGTAATATGCAAACCACTCGTTGCTGTACTCTTTTCCCGGTGTTGTGACTGTTTCATCTATTTTCCCTTCACCGAGAAGCTTTGCGCGGTGGTTTTCAAGTGCGCGCATTCTGTCAAATTCGCCATATTCATTTAGTCCGAGTTTATAAAAGCTTTCAAAATCGTTTGATGGAAAAAGACGCTTACAATCCGGACACTGCACCTTCCACGGCCGGGTTTCCGGATTATAGTTCCACGGATATCCGCCGTATTTCGCCTTGAGATCTGTTCTGCAATAACGGCAGGTCACCCTGGCTGCATCGGCATTCACTCCGGCTGCATCATAATTTCGCGGAATTCCCTCCGAATGGATAAGCGAATAGATGACATCAAGTTTATCAATATACTTGTCTGCAACTTCCTTTGCCTCTTCGACAGCATTATTCGCCCAGTCATATTTCTTTGTGTTTTTTCTGATATTTTCCTGCTTTGCATCTGTGTAGAGAGTTTTTCTGTTTTTTCCTTTTACAACAGTAAACTCAGGATTTGCTGTGACAGTTCTTCCGTCAAGAGAAACCGAAACCTCAAGCTTCACTGTTGCATATTCTTCAACCTCTTCTGTGTTGGGGGCATCTACGCCGACAGGAATAACGTTAAGATCCGAGTCGACCACAGCGTACTCCGGATTGAGAGAACGCGCAGATATATCAGCTTTTGACAGATCCATATCGTTGCCAAGTGTCGATGTAGCTTCTATCCAAAGCGGAACAGTATCCTCTTTATTGCCTGTATATCGGATATAATGACTTCCGCCAGCAGTAACCTCAAAGGATTTCAGCTTATCGTCAGAAACCTCAACCGGCACTTCAGCACAAACAGTTTTGTCTGCAAATTCCGTTGTAACTTTTATAATTGCAGTTCCTTCACTGACAGGTGTGAGAACATTTCCAGAAACAGTTGCAACCTCAGGATTAAGCGATGTGAATGTTGATTTTTCCGAACCGGGCGTAAGCGTTCTGCCGCTTTCAAGTGTATTTACCGAATACAGCTTTGCATTTTCGCCCATACATACATCCGCAGGTTCAGTTCGAAGTCCCGTCGTCTTTATCGGGTCATCAACAATTTCTATTTTTACTCCTGCCTCATCCGTATAAATTATCATATCGCCCATTTTTACACCAAGACGAAGCGTTGCAAATCCGATCTGTGTTCCACGGATGGTAAAGCTGTTCATTCCCGTTGCCGGTATGGTATACGGAAGAATCTCTTCTGCTTCCGCATTTCCCGAAAGCTCAATAAGAGTTTTGTTTTCAGCGTCTTCGCCACCGGATGATGTAACCCCGAAATTATACGGTGTTCCGTCAGACAGAAGTGCGCCTACACCTCCGGTATATATCTCTCCCACAGCGAGAACTGACGGAAGCTTGGAAATAACAAGATCTTTAAACTCGCTTTTTTCTTCAACAGGACGGAGCGAGAGATACATTGGATTGATGTTCGAGCTTCTTGAGCCATCGGAAAGAGTCAAGCCATCTGCTTTCGCAAACATTATCTCAACCATACCGTTTTCATCAGGAGTAAGCTGAAGAGTATTCAACTCAATGAACACTTCACTTTCCGGCCCCTTGTCATTATGAAAATCATAAAGACCTGCATATTGACCATCTGCAAAAATAAACATTTTCCCTGCATAGTATGCCGAAAGGCCACAGAGCCCTACCTTATACAAGCCTTCTTTTTCAACCTTTGCAGAGATTGTAAACTGCATACTGCGTCTTCCTGCTGTAGTTGTCTGCTCCTGCCATCCCACAGTTCCGGGCATATAGAGACTCAGGCACTGCGAGTTTATTGAGTTAGTCGGACTTGTTGTTGTACGTTCAGGAACGAGGAACCAGTTATCAGCAGTCACAACCCACTGTTGCGGAGGCTTTGTGTAGTTATGACTTACATCGAGAGTTGTATTGTTAAAGTAATACAGCAGCTTGTCCGAAACAGTTATTTTAACTCTTGCGCTCGCGCTTTTGCCATTTTTTCCCGTAGCAGTAACTTTTATCTGTGCGGTTCCGTAATCTATAGCCGTCACTTCACCGTTTTCATCTACCGTTGCCACGTCCGGATTAAGGCTCTCATATGTGAGCGTGAAATCACTCATAACAGCAGCTTCGCCATCATTCATTTGTCCGGTTGTGACAATTTTAGTTGTTTCACCCTTCATGAGTCCCGCACCGTGACTTTCCGCTTTCGGTGTTATGGATAAAATATACGGTTTATCGAGAACTCTTATTTTGAGCTGGCCGGAAACCGCAGTCCCCTCTTCGGGAGTTACTGTCGCCGTAATCACCGCATTTCCTTTTGTCTTACCTGTAATCACGCCTTCTTGTGATACCGTTGCTATATTTTCATCCGAACTTGTATACGTAACGGCATACGGAAGTATATATTCCTTACCGTCTTCTCTTATGAGATCGAGGGATGTTGCTGTATTTCTTGTTGCATAAAGCTGAGAATTTTCAGTTGTAAGTGAAACCGTTTTTAGCTCCGGAGCTTTTGTTACCTCTATTTCAAAGAAGTCTGAAACTGTTTTCCCGTCAATCTCTGCAGTTGCAGTAAGCCTGGTTGTTCCGAGCCTCACTGCCTTTAATGTTCCGTCAAAGGTATCATCGGCAATGTTTTCTTCGCTTTTCTCAAACTGTACCGTATCGCCTGAAAGCGATATCGACATGGCTTTGTTATCCGCGGTTCCTTCCACCGTGTATCCGCTATATGCGACAGGGCTTTCGTCATAATACGCCGAAGCAAAAAGCTTTATGCTGTCTCCGAACGGAAGCGTTATTTTCTCAGAAAACTCATTTGCTCCGTCAGACAGCTTTAATGTAGTTTCATTGGGTGCAATCGTTGGCGTGATTGTCATCGATTTTGCACCGATATACCGGTTTACGCCTGTTGAAGTTCTCGCCAGAACCACTTTAACATCTCCGTTGGTATCCGGTTCAAGATATGCATTTTTGTATGTGCAACTTCCACCTGAAGCTCCATCATAATATCCAACATATCTTCCGCCTGCGAAAATAAACACACCTGTTCCTTTAGGATGAGCATCTCCTTCAAATGTAATATCGTACCATCCTTTTGCGACATCTTTTATATTGAACGCAAACTGCATTTCGCGTTTCGAAGATACACTCATCCACGAATCAGGGTCATTTTCTCCTGCGTTGTATATCTGCAGCCATACAAAGTTTTCTCCGAACGAATGGTAGGCAGATTTTGAGTTTGACTCACCCTTAATAAGCTCCCAATTAGCATTATTTGCCATGGTTGTTTCCGAGAGGCGGAAGGTGGTTTTTGATGATAATAATGTTGTATTGTTAAAATAAACAGTTACCGGCTCGGATGCATCCTTAACTCTGATTTCTGCAGTTCCTTTTACAACAGTTCCATCCTCAGCTGTTACAGTTGCTTCTATTGTTGCGCTTCCCTTTTCAACACCTTCTATAACGCCCCCTGATACTGTCGCAACAGACGGATTCAAACTATCCCACTTAACTGTATACGGAAGGGTGTACGGTTTTCCGTCTTCTCTTGTAAGAACAAGCGTTGCTTCACTTTTCTGTCCGGGATAAATCGCGGTCTTTGAAAGCTCAAGTTCTGCTTTTGCAAGTTTCGGGATTTCCGTCACCTCTACCTCAATGGATTTTGTGACCGTTTTTCCCCCTGCATTTGCAACAACCTTAAGAGTTGACTTACCGATTTTTACAGTTTTCAGAGTTGCGTTTAAAACCTCATCGGTATATCTTGTTCGGTCTTCGTTAAATGAAACAGAATCACCTGTTATTTCAACAGAAAGAATGCTGTTGTCTTCACCCGCATTTACATCGTATCCGCTGTAATTGAATATTTTATCATCAAGAAGCGCAGAAACGGAAAGCGTCTCTTCGTCTCCGATTGATATCTTGTATGTATCTGAAATATCATTGTTCTGACTGTCAACAACTTTAACCTCTAACTTTTCCGGAGCGGACGTCGGTGTGAGCGTCAGAGATTTAAAATAAGATGTTATACTTCTTGTGTTATCGGCAAGATATGCCGGGCATACCTTTGCAAAAAGAATCTCTGCGTTTCCATCAGCATCGGGAGTAAGATAAAGTCTGTTAAGCGCTTTTACATCAGAAAATGCAACGCCGTCTTTTCTCGCGTTGTTGAAATTGTAATATCCCGCATACTGGCCGTTTGCAAATACGAAATAGTCTCCGGCATTTCCGAGCCTTATTCCGCTAAGTGACAAATCGTACCAGCCGGCTGTTATATTATGCACTTTTATCGCAAACTGCATCTGCTTTCTGTTGTTTCCGAGATTTAACCATGTTTCCGTTTTGCTCTGATCACCGGAGTAATAAAGCTGAAGTATAATGCCGCTCGCATCCACGCTTCTGGGGATGGAAGCATTTGTGTTGCTTTTCCCCTTGGAAAAAGACCAACCGGCATCAGCCGCAACCGTCCAGTTATCAATTGCCTTGCCCAACGTGGCAGCTGTAATGGCGGAATTGTTGAATTGAACTTCTATCGCTTTATCATTTTCCTCGTCTGCAGATACAGAAACCGGAAAAAGCGACAACAACATCGCAACTGATAAAAGCATCGCTAAAATACGTATTTTTCTCATAGTTAAGCCTCCCTTTCTTTTCTACTTTTTCAACTGAGTAATCGAGTTTTTGTGCATTTCCAACTGTTGCAGGAAATCCTCCACACCTTTTTCGTAATTTTTCTCACACCACAAATCGTAATACTCCTGCGATATCCAATCAATTGATTCAACAAGCTCATCATACCTTATATCCGATAGCTTTTCTCCCATACGCAGCTTACAAATCTCACTTGCAAGAATAACCATTTTGCAGTTAATTATAATTTCCCTCTTCGATTGTTCATCAAAATCAAGTGCGCAGATGTCTTTGAGGATTTTTTCTATGTATTCTATAACATTATCAAAGTAAAAAGCATCTCCGCTGTCTTTTAAATCAAACAGGTGATAGTAATTCGTCTGCG
>JAZLCV010000019.1:0-4401 GCA_045614365.1 Eubacteriales bacterium
ATAAGAACGCGCGGTGTGCTTACCTGGAACTCATACCCCTCCCGGCGCATTGTTTCAATAAGAATGGAAAGATGCATTTCTCCGCGACCGGAGACGATGAAGGAATCTGAGCTGTTTTCTGCGGGAGTTACACGCAGGGAAACGTCTTTTAAAAGCTCGCGCTCAAGACGGTCCTTGATATTTCGGGTTGTTACAAATTTTCCCTCACGTCCGGCAAAGGGTGAGTCGTTTACAGAAAACGTCATTTCAACCGTGGGTTCGGAAATTTTCACAAACGGAAGCGGCTCGGGATTTTCCGTGTCGCATATCGTATCACCGCTTGTTATCTCCGCGATACCCGAAAGACAAATGATATTTCCTGCGCTTGCCTCGGTAACGGGAACGCGCTCAAGACCCTCAAACTGGTACATAGCGGTGATTTTGGCTTTTTTCGGCTCGCGCTGGTTGTGGTAATCGCAAACGATTATTTCCTGATTCTGACGGATGATGCCGCATTCAACACGACCGATAGCTATTCTTCCTACATAATCATTATAGTCTATGGATGAAACAAGAAGCCGCATCGGCTCGTCACAATTTGCGCTTGGTGCGGGGATGTATTCAATAATCTTATCAAACAGCGGACGAAGGTCAGAACCTTCGGTCAGTGGGTCGTTTGATGCAATGCCTGCACGTGCGGAACAGAAAAGGAACGGAGAATCAAGCTGATCATCGTTTGCCTCAAGATCCATAAACAGCTCGAGCACCTCGTCCTCAATTTCGTCAAGACGTGCATCCTGACGGTCAATTTTGTTTACCGCGACAATAACGCGGTGCCCCAGAGAAAGCGCCTTCTGCAGAACAAAACGTGTCTGTGGCATAGGTCCTTCCGCAGCATCAACGAGAAGAATAACGCCGTCAACCATTTTGAGAACGCGCTCAACCTCTCCGCCGAAATCTGCGTGTCCGGGGGTGTCGATTATGTTTATCTTCACATCGCCGTAACGGATTGATGTGTTCTTTGCAAGGATAGTAATGCCGCGCTCACGCTCAAGGTCGTTAGAATCCATAACGCGCTCGGCAACGACCTGATTTTCACGGAAGGTTCCACTTTGTTTGAGCATTTCGTCAACAAGCGTTGTTTTTCCGTGGTCAACGTGTGCGATAATGGCAATGTTTCTGATATTGGGATTTGTCAAGTTAAAGACTCCTTTGATAAAAAGTGTATACTAAAGCAACTGCTTAAAAATACAATAGCGCAGAAGCAAAAGCCGCTCTGCGCATAAATGTATTGGTAGATTAGCCGATAATGTTGAGGTTAAGCACAAGTGTGATAACGATAAACACAGCCGCGATAACCGTTGTCAGCTTTGCAAGTGTAGCATCGAGAGACTTTGACTTATTCTTGGAAAGGAATGTATCGCCGGCACCTGCGATAGCACCGAGACCCTGAGTACGTCCCTGCTGGAACATAACGATGCAGACAAGAGCAACCGAAAGAATAAGCTGAACAATAGTAAGAGCGATTTTCAAGATAAACACCTCCGAAATAATCTGCCGCGCAAAGAAATGCACGGTAATGCTTGTCATAAGTACAGTAAATTCTACCACATATCCGAGAATTTTTCAACCTTTTTTTCTAAAATAATTATATTTTTATTGCTGAAATATGCAAATATGTAAAACCAAAGCATTTTTATACTTGCCGTGCGCGTGCTTTTGTGATATACTGTAATATATATGAAATAAAATCAACTCGTAAAAGGGGTATAAAAATGTCAGAGCTTTGTGCAAATGAAGGCAAGAATACTACTATAACCGTTGACGGTAAGGAGTATATGCGCCTGCCGATAAAGACGCATGTTGTTACGGAAAACGATAAGATTGCGGATGTTGCGGAGAAATACGCCGCAGAGCATATGCAGGAAGGCGATATTCTTTTTATCTCCGAAAAGTGCGTTGCCTGCTCACAGAAGCGTGCAGTTCCGCTTACGGAAATTCATCCGCGCCCGCTTGCAAAGCTTCTTTGCAAGTTTGTGTATAAGTCACCCTACGGAATAGGTCTCGGTATTCCGGAAACTATGGAAATGGCACTTCGCGAGTGCGGAACCTTCCGTCTCCTCTGCGCGGCGTTCTGCTCCGCAATAGGAAAGCTTCTCGGTAAGCGCGGCTGGTTCTATAAGGTCGCAGGTTATCGCGCTGAGTCTATCGACGGCCCGACACCGTACACTCTCCCGCCGTATAACAAGTGCGTTGTTCTCGGTCCGGAGGATCCGGACAAGGTTGCGCGTGATGTTGCGGCACGTATCGGCTTCCGCGTTGCGGTTGTTGACGTAAACGACCTCACCGGAAAAATCCTCGGTGCATCGGACGATACTGTTGACAGAACTCTTCTTCCGAAGATTCTGCGCGACAATCCGCTCGGTCAGAGCGCACAGCAGACTCCGATGGGTATCATCCGCGAGGTAAAGTAAAAAGATAAGGGTTACACTAAAAAAGGATTGCAGCAAAATGCATTTTGCTGCAATCCTTTTTTACGTATCAGTGTTTTTTAAAGAACAGTTTAACCTTTGACCAAAAGGGGACTTCGTTTTTGGTAAAGACGTTGGAAATATCGTAGCTTTCCTGTGCACCGAAGCCGTTCACGCTTATTCCTTTCGACGAAACGGAAATAAGAGAGAACGAAGCCTCATCCGATGTGCACATCGGAGAAAGGGTTATGTACGGAACGCCGTGGGAAACAAAGTGGGCGGGATTCGGGACGGATGCCTGAAGAACAAGGGCAACCTTGTTGCTTTTTTCTATAAGAGCACGAAGCGCCTCGGCGTTTTTTATTGTCAGAGCCGGGTCATCGTCCGGAGACACGGCAAGCGGGATGTTGGTAAAGATGATTGCCGGACGGTGGGATTTGCCGAGCAGACGGGAAATCCAGCCGAGCTGTTCATCATCAATGTAAAATCTGCCGTCAGCATCTTTTACGGCATCAAGGAAAATACAGCGATAGTCCGATACGTCAAACGCGCGGTAACGCATGGTATATTCCGCAATGCGCATAAATTCGTCCTTAGGGATAATGCTTTCGCGAATACCCATAAGGGCGTGGACCGAAGCTGTGCTGTCAAAAGCGTTGAGGATGTTGTTTAAAAGGCATGAGCTTGTTTTTGCATCTGCGTTTCCGTCAATGGTATTGCCAAGCGTTGCGATAAACCTGCACCCGGAGGCAGCACCGCATACGGACTCTATTCTGGATACAAATGCAGGTGGAATGTTTTCCGCAGCTGCAGCGTCATATGGACACAGCATATCGGAAAAAGCGATGAATTGAATCATATGCAGAAGCCTCCTTTCGGGTAAAAGTGCTATATAGCAAAAATAAGAAAATAAAACAAAAGCTAAGCGCATTGGTTTCATTTTCTTATTTCGATGCTATGGTGACCCGTAGGAGAATCGAACTCCTGTTACCGCCGTGAAAGGGCGGTGTCTTAACCGCTTGACCAACGGGCCGTTTTTAAGCGGGACAGGGGAAAAACCGAGTCCCGCTGTGGTAGCGGCGGCTGGACTTGAACCAGTGACCGTTCGGGTATGAACCGAATGCTCTAGCCAACTGAGCTACACCGCCAAATGTTTAACTCGAACAGTCGAGCTTAATTATTATAATACAACTTTCTTCAAATGTCAAGCCTTTTTTTAAAAAAAATTTGGCAAAAATTTGGCAGAGATTTGGCAATATCGTGGCAGAAATTTGGCAAAAATTTGGCACCACAAAAATTATTTTTGATGCTATAATAATTTTCGTCATCCGGAAAGAGCGGGTAACATCCCGGTTTTAAACGCAGAAGCGCACGTCTGCGGGCAAATTCCGGAGAAGCATCCGAATACTGTGCCGGCGGAGATTTTGCCGGGCGAGAAGTCCGTCGCTTTTATGCGCGCAAAAGACAGACGGCCTCACGGAAGGCGGCAGGAAGCCGCAGAGAATGCCGGCACGGAATGAAGGTGCGAAAAACTACAAACTACAAAAATAAAAACAATAAAAATACAATTATAAAAAAAGAAAGGATTAAAAATTTTATGTCAACAATTAATTTACACACACAGTACAGCAAAAACATTCAGACCCAGTATGTCAAGGAAAGCCTTCTCGGCGATTGCCTTGATGATAGCTACAGCTTTTCCGGAGTTAAAACGGTAAGGATTACAACGCCCGTTACGGTTCCGATGTCGGATTACTCACGCACGGGAACAAGCCGTTACGGTATTCCCGAAGAGATGGAAGACCTCGTTCAGGAGCTTACTCTTTCTCAGGACAAGAGCTTCACGCTTACAATTGACAAGGGCAACAACGCAGACCAGAACGGAGTTAAGGAAGCGGGCAGGATGCTTAAGCTTCAGTGGGCAGGGCAGGCAACTCCGACTAAGGTCAAA
>JAZLCV010000020.1:0-6019 GCA_045614365.1 Eubacteriales bacterium
TGTGAAAAAATCAATGTTCATATAGTTATTGTACCACAAATATTTCCTTTACTCAAGGAAAAACAAATTTTTAATGTTTATTCACCGGCTTTTTTAAAAACAACATTATCCGCGCCGAGCATTTCGCGCAGACGGTTAAAAAGCATCACGTCATTTGCTGTATGCGTCCGTACACGTTTTTTTGTATCTTCAAAGTACATTATTGTTTCAAGGTTGCCGGGAAAAGCCGTAGTCATTGCTTTAACGGACTTTGCTTCACGGCAGTCTTCGCAAGCAAGGCGAAGATAAAGCCTGTCACCGATAGGCGTGTCGGTGTTCATATGCTCAAATTCGGATATTTTGTGAAGCTCGTCGCATATAAGCTGAGGTGCGGAATCCTCGCGCGTGCTTATTCTTCCGCGAATAACGACTATTGCGTTTTCTTCAAGCACAGATTGGTGCTTTTCAAGGATTTTTGGGAAGACAATGCCCTCAACAGATCCGACCGTTCCTTCAAACACGGCATAAGCCATCATAGCATTGCTTTTTGTTGCTTTAAGACGGACTGATGAAACGCACGCGGCGAGAAGAACATTGTCACCGTCACTGTGCTTTTCCGTGTTGAGTATATCGGAAACGGTTTCGGTCCTGAGTCGCTTTAACAAATCTGCATAGTCATCAAGAGGATGTCCGGAAAGATATATGCCGAGCGTTTCGCGCTCAAATGCCAGTATCGTCTTTTGCGGGTATTCAGACACGCGCGGAAGCGGATCTTCGGTATACATCGGTTCTTCATTTTCGGTATCGGATGTAAAAAGATTGAACTGACCTTCAATCGTCTTGCTCTTCATATATGATATTCCGTTTAAGATGCTGTCATACATCTGCAGAAGCTGTGCGCGGTTCGCACCGGTGCTTTCAAAAGCTCCGCACTTGATAAGATTTTCAAGTGCACGACGGTTAAGCTCGCGGGATTGCATGCGCATGCAGAAATCGCGTAATGACCTGAACAGACCTCCGGCACTGCGCTCGTCGGTAAGTGTTTTTACAAAGGAACGGCCGACGTTTTTTACTGCGGCAAGCCCGAAACGGATGTTTTCGCCGCTTACAGTGAAGCTTGCCGAGGATTCATTGATATCCGGCGGCAGAACCTTGATTCCCATTTCGCGGCAGAGCTCAAAATACCCTGCCAGCTTGTCGGTAAAGTCGAGAACAGAAGTGAGGAGCGCCGCCATATACTCACGCGGGTAATGGAATTTCATATATGCCGTCTGGTATGAAACAACGGCGTAAGCCGCGGCGTGCGCCTTATTGAATGCATAGTTTGCAAACGCAACGATATCATCAAATATCTTGTTTGCAACATCTTCGGGGATGCCGTTGTTGATGGCACCGGCAATTCCGTCCTCCTCGTTTCCGTAAACGAAGTTTTTCCGCTCGCGGAGAAGGTCCTTTTCCTTTTTCTTTGAAATGGCGCGGCGCACCATATCGGCTCGGCCGAGTGAGTATCCGCCAAGCTTGCGGAAAATATCCATAACCTGCTCCTGATAAACGATGCAACCATATGTGACTTCAAGAATTTCCTTTAGCATAGGATGCTGATATTTTATATTTTCCGGATCGTTTTTGCAGCTTATATAGTGGGGGATAGAGTCCATCGGACCCGGGCGGTAAAGCGCAACGATAGCCGTGATATCTTCTATCGACTGTGGCTTCATACCGATAACAACGGACGTCATGCCCTGGCTTTCAAGCTGAAAAACACCGGCTGTGTGTCCGAGAGAAAGCTCACGGAAGGTAAGTTCGTCATCGTCGGGGATATCAGACAGCGAAAAGTCCGGCGTATGCTTACGCACAAGAACCTCGGCATCGTGAATGACGGTAAGGTTGCGCAATCCTAAAAAGTCCATTTTGAGAAGGCCAAGCTCTTCAAGTGTGACCATTGTAAACTGTGTTACCGCCGCTTCGTCGTTTTTGGAAAGAGGAACATAGGATGAAACCGCGTTTTTGGTGATAACAACTCCCGCCGCGTGGGTAGAGGCGTGCCTTGGCATACCTTCAATCGCAATGGCAGTGTCGATAAGCTTTTTGTATTTCTCGTCCGCTTCATAAAAATCATGGAACGGTTTTGAAACCTTAAGCGCTTTTTCAAGCGTCATATGAAGCTCGTTCGGTACGTTTTTTGCAATAGTATCGGCTTCGTTATACGGAAAGTCAAGCACGCGCGCGACGTCGCGGATAGAGCCGCGTGCCGCCATTGTACCGAAGGTAACAATCTGTGCAACTCGCTTCTCACCGTATTTGCGCACAACGTAGTCAATTACCTCCTGACGGCGTTCATAGCAGAAGTCAACGTCGATATCCGGCATGCTTATTCTTTCAGGATTAAGAAAACGCTCAAAGTACAGGTTGTACTTCATCGGATCAATATTTGTAATTCCGAGGCAGTAGGAAACTATGCTTCCTGCGGCGCTTCCGCGCCCGGGACCTACCGGTATATCCTGAGACCTTGCATAATTTATAAAATCCCATACAATGAGAAAATAGTCAACATACCCCATACGCGTGATCATATCAAGCTCATAGTCAAGACGCTCACGGTAACCGTCGGGGGAGGAGGGATAGCGCCGGGAAAAGCCGTCGTCTGCAAGGTGACGGAGATATGCAAGCGAGTCTGCATATTCCTTCGGAGTGTCATACTCCGGCAGGTGATGATGACCGAATTCAAACTCAAGATTGCACATATCGGCAATTTTCAGTGTATTTTCAAGCGCTTCCGGTTGCAATGGGAAGAGGTCGCGCATTTCATCTTCGCTTTTGATATAAAATTCGTTTGTGGCAAACTTCATTCTGTTCGGGTCACTGACAGATTTGTTCATCTGGATACACATCAGAACGTCCTGGATATATGCATCCTCGCGCGTTACGTAATGCGCATCGTTTGTCGCGACGAGCGGAATTCCCGTTTCGCGTGAAATTCTTATGATTTCACGGTTTACAACTCTTTGCTCTTCAATCCCGTGATCCTGAATTTCAAGGTAAAAATTATCTTTCCCGAAGATAGAAAAAAGCTCTTTTGCATATTCCAGCGCACCGTCAAAATCACCGCGCAGAATAAGACGCGGAATTGTTCCGGCGATACATGCTGAAAGGCAGATGAGGCCTTTAGAGTGTTCTCTCAGAATATCAAGGTCTATTCTCGGTTTGCCGTAAAACCCCTCCATAAAGGATGCGCTCACAAGGTGGATGAGGTTTTTATAGCCTTCTTCGTTTTTACAGAGAAGGACAAGATGTGCGGGCTCTCTGTCGGCAGAGCCTTCTTTATCCGTCATTGAACGCGGTGCCATATACACTTCACAACCGATAATGGGTTTAACCCCCGCAGCTTTTGCTGCGCGGTAAAAGTCAATAACTCCGTACATAACACCGTGGTCGGTTATGGCAACGGCGGGCTGACCGAGTTCTTTTGCGTGCTCGCAAAGCCGGTTTATGCGACATGCGCCGTCGAGGAGACTGTATTCGCTGTGAACATGGAGGTGTACAAAGCCGCTCATTGGTTCTGTGTTTCCTTTCGTGATAAAATATCCTCTGAAATAGAAATAAGCTTGTTTAATCTGTGGTTAAGTCCCGAACGCCCAACCTTTCCGCCGGAGAGCTTCACAAGCTCTGAAAGGGAAAGCTCCGGATTTTCCGTGCGAAGGATCGCCGCATCGTAAAGTTGCGGGGAAAGTGAATCAAGACCCGTGTGTTCAGTGATAATCTTTATGGCATGAAGCTGTGCTTTTGCGGCATCTGCGGTTTTCGTCATATTGGCGACCTCGCAGTTTACCTTGCGGTTGATTTTGTTTCTTACGTCCTTTAAAAGCTTCGTCTGCATAAGATCGAGCGCGGAAAGAGGTGCCCCGATGCGGGTGAGAAAATCTTCTATATGTCCGCTTTCTTTTAAGTAAATTATGTTATTTGATTTTCTTGCCGCAAGCTTTGCCGGAAGCTCAAGCTCTAAAAGAAGAGAGATAACCTCACGGCTTAAGTTGTTGTGTGATGTTACAAGCTCAAGATGGTATCCGGTTTCAGGATCGGTTACCGAGCCGCCTGTAAGGAAGGCACCGCGGCAGAAAGCCGCGCGCGCTTCATCCGTTTCCGCAATAGCCGCGTTGAGACGGAGCGATATTTTCGGGTCAGTTCCGAATGCGTCGAATATTTCGCGGAGCTTATCGGTGTTTTCTATTATAAGACTGAATTTTTTAATACTTCCTACCGGAACAATTTTCTTGTCAAAATCAAAGCCGAAAAGACTTTTCAAAAGCGTTGAAGCGCGGTGCGCAAGGCTTTTGTTTTCGGTTGTGAGCTTAATCTTGGTGCTTTTGGTTGCATTGGCAAAAAGAACCATACCGCACAACTCTGCAAGTGCGGATTCGGCGTTCTTTATTGATAAAGAGCACAGCTCTTCTTTTATTTTTGCAGAAAAAGTCATCTTCAGACCGGTCCTTTTCGCGTGTTATAGTTCTCCGTTATAAACAGACATAATGACCTCGGCAAGTCTTGCGGGGTCGTGACGTGCAAGCGGTGTGTTTTCGGAAATCAGAGGCTTCAGAATAAGCTTTATTCCCATTTCTTTAAAATCTGCCTCGTTAATCGGCATCGGCTCGGCGCCCTCGGCGGCATATTTTTTTATAAGGTCGCGTGAAATTTCCGCACTGTTTGCGATGCAGGTATCAAAAAGACCATCGTATGAGTGGTCAAAAAGAGCCCTGATGTGGTCGGTCGCAGTGTAGTTTTCCGTTTCGCCGTCCTGGGTCATTACATTGCATATGTAGACCTTTCGGGCATTTGATGCGCGGACGGCGTCAACGATTCCGTCAACGAGGAGATTGGGAATTACGCTTGTGTAAAGGCTTCCGGGACCGAAGATAAGAAGCTTTGCGTTTGTTATGGCGCTTATGGTGTCGGAAAGAGCCTTCGGGTGCTCCGGAATCATGCGGATGTGGCGGATAGGACTGTCGAGGAGTTTTTTCTGTGTGTTGATGCGGGATTCTCCTCGCACAACGGTTCCGTTTTCAAATTCCGCTTCTATATGCACGTCCTCTGTGGTGACGGGAAGCACACGCCCGGTTATTGCAAGAACGTCACTCATATAGCGCACGGACTGATAAAAAGAGCCGGTTACCTGATTAAGTGCCGCTAAGAATAAATTGCCGAAGCTCTGCCCGTCAAGCACGCCTTCGTGGAAGCGGTGTGATAAAAGACGGGACATAAGCTGTTCGGTATTGGAAAGGGCGATAATGCAGTTTCGGATATCTCCGGGCGGAAGCATATTAAGATCAGTACGGAGAATTCCGCTTCCTCCTCCGTCGTCGGAAACGGCAACAATTGCCGTGATATCGTCAATGTGTTCTTTTAAGCCACGGAGCATTGTGGATAGGCCTGTTCCTCCGCCGATGGCAACAATGCCGTGACCGGTTGAATTTTCCGTGTTCATTTATAATCTTCTCCAAAAGATGAATTATCTTGCTGCATCTCGGTGCATTTTGACCGTTCTGTAGCCGAGATCTGCAATATGGTCACCCAGTGCTTCGCAAAGTGTGACCGAGCGGTGTTTTCCGCCGGTACAGCCGATGGCAATATTAAGTGAGGTTTTTCCTTCTTCAACGTATTGCGGAACGAGATAGTCCGTCATGTCATAAAGGTGGGAAAGAAACTCCTGTGTCTGGCGGAATTTCATTACATAATCGTAAACCTCGCGGTCAAGTCCTGTTTTCGGGCGGAGAGCTATGTCATAATACGGATTGGGAAGAAAGCGCACATCGAAAACAAGGTCTGCATCGGCAGGAATGCCGTATTTGAATCCGAACGATGAAACGTTTACTATCATAGATTGATCGCGTAGAGTGTTGTCGTCAAAAAACTGGATAAGCCGTGAACGCAGATTAAGAGAGGTGAGCGTGGTGGTATCGATTATATAATCCGCGCGTGCGCGGACTCCCGCAAGCATTTCCGTTTCTTTTTCTATTGTTCTTTCTATCGGAACGCCTTCTTCAAA
>JAZLCV010000021.1:0-4883 GCA_045614365.1 Eubacteriales bacterium
GGTTTACATAAACGGTTCGGAAACTGAAGCGGGCAGCTATGATTCCACTCCGGATGCGGAAAGGCATCCGAAGCCGCAGGACGATAATTCTTATGGATTTAATGAAGAATTTATTATCGAAGGAATATCGCTCAATAAAGGCTGGAATAGCTTTAAGTTTGAAGCTTCCGGTGGAATCGGAACTGTTAAAACCTTCACCCTTACAGCCGGTTCCGGTAATGCTGCTATGGGACTTAGCGAAAAAGAACTTGCACTTGGTAGTACAGATACAATAAAGGCATACTTAAGCTCAACTGCTGCAGAGCTTACAGAAAACGTAACATATGTATCTGACAATCCTTCAGTTGCGGAGGTTTCTGCAAACGGCACAGTAACAGCGAAAGCAAAAGGTGATGCAAATATCACCGTTACATATTCGGGCGATGACGTCATATCCGGTATGAACAGCTTCACCACAAAGGTTTCCGTAAAGGATGCAAAAACAGACTTTGTCTCAATCGGTATTGATGATGACGGCGATGGAGTTGCAACAATTACTAATGCAGAACTTGGTGAGAAAGTAACAGCTGTTGCAAAAGTTCCGGAAGGTAAAGTATTCCGCGGCTGGGTACGAGGAAGTGCAGACAACGGACATCTTGTATGGGATAAAGTGGAATATGAGTTCGTTGCAACAACCCACACATACCTCACGGCTATTTATACGGATGCAAATCCAGCTGCAACGCATGAGTATTACCACTGGAACGGTCAGTTCCTCGGAAATACAAAGCCGGCAACGGTTTCTCCGATTGTAGGCTACACGTTTGCAAATTCATGGACAGAAGCAAAGAAAGAAAATACAATCACAAGCTGGATTGCAGACTTTACAAAGAATAACGACGAATATGCAGTAACCGGAAACGGCTTTACAATGACAAAGGATGATGACAAGTACGACACCGAAGTTACTTGCACATCTGATAATGGCGCAGTTTACTGGTACCGTGACGGAAAGCTTGTAGATTACGGAACAGAGTACAAGTTCTTTATCTGGGATAATACAACCGTAACAACGAAAGAAACAGGACACAACGGTGCAAAGCTTATGCTTGATGCAAAGAAGGGCGATTCCTACATGGTAGAATACGATGCAGGAAACGCAACGCTTCTTGAAGTTGGTATTCTCTTCGGCGAAGAGGGTGAAGTCCCCACGGTTGAGAACTGTCAGGAAAAGATGAGCTCACAGCGCAATCTCAATGAAGCAGGCCATGGCCAGTTCAGTGCAACATCCGAATATCCGGTAGCACGCGGATATCTTGTATATAAGGATGGCAACACCTACCGCGTAATCTACGCAGGTTAAAAGAATACAGCACCGCAAATAAAAATTTGCAGAAAAGTAAAACTACGGGGCAGAGAAATGTCTCTTGCCCCGTAAAAATATAAAAAGAGAGGTTTTTCACAATGAAAAAATTAAACGTAGCACTTATCGGATACGGAAAAAGCGGAGGGGATATCCACGGCGAATTTTTCCGCTCAGAACACAATGATATTGTAAATATCGTAGCAGTTGCAGAGTTTGATACCGCACGCGCTGAGGCGGCAAAGAAAGACTATGGCTGTGATACATACAGCGACTATAAGGAGTTTATGAACAGAGATGATATTGATCTTGTTGTAAACTGTTCATTTTCCGATATGCATTATCCGATAACGCTTGATTTGCTCAATCACGGGTTTAATGTTCTTTGCGAAAAGCCTATCACAAAGACTTCCGATGAGCTTCGCGAGCTTATCGCAGCGGCAAAGAAAAATAACGTGCTCTTCACGATTTTCCAGCAGGCACGCCTTTCACAGTACTTTGAAAAGATGGAAGAGATAATGAAATCCGGCATCCTCGGCGATATAAATCTTGTTCGCACAACATGGAACGGATATTCCCGTCGTTACGATTGGCAGACGCTTATTAACCGCAACGGCGGCGCGATGAGAAACACAGGTCCGCATCCGTTTGAACAGTGCATTTCGCTTGCAGGAACAGATGAAATGCCGAAGAAGATATACTCCCGTCTCGGCGTTTGGAACTCCGTCGGCGATGCGGCAGACTATGTTTTTGCGTCTCTTGAATATGAAAACGGACCGATTTTCGAAATTGAAATCAATCCTGAAGATCCGTACAATGACAAATGGTTATATAGGGTGTTCGGTAATCGCGGTGCAATGCGCGTGAGAGGAGAGAAAATTGAGTATCAGTATTACCTCGAAAGCGAAAGCCCACAGCCGGTTCTTGATAAAAAGCCGCTTCATAATGAAGAGGGCAGGCCTTGCTACTGCAAAAACACCATTGTCTGGCATAAGGAGGAAATTGTTTTTGAATCAAATCCTCGTGATTATGGAACATCGGGATACTATCACCGCCTGTATGACCATATGGTAAATGGTGGCGAACTCTTCATAAAACCTGAGCATATTCTGACGGAAATTCAGATATTCGAGGAAATAGAGCGACAGAACCCCATTGAAGCCCAAATTGATATTTAACAGTGAAAGGGTTAGTTATGAATAAAGTAGTAATGCACATCAATTATTGTGAGGTTGCTTCAAATTCTTTTGGGAGAAGAACGATAGAGGATATTTGCAGAATTGCCGCAGAAACGGGATATGACGGAATACAGTTTCGCGGAAAAGCGCCAAAAGAAATGCCGGACCTTTCGTTTCGTGAGTTTGCGGAGATTATAGCAATGGCTAAGAAAAAATACGGTCTTTCCGATATCCTTTTCGGAATTAACGTTGCCGGCTGCACAAGCGCAGATAACGAAGAACGCGAAAAGGGTATACGTGATGCGGTGGAAAATGCAAAAATTGCAAACGATCTTTGCGGAACAACAGTTTGTAACTGTTTTGGCCCCCGTCTGCTCTCCACGATACCCAATGCTCCGCGCTCCGGAGAATTCAATGGTAGCGCTGTGGCAACGGAAAGGGATTGGAATCTCACCGCAGATGCATATTCGCGCGTGGGACGTGAGCTTGAAAAAACAGGCGTGAAATTTGCTTTTGAAACTCATGCGATTTACATTAACGATACTCCACAGGCTACAAAAAAACTTGTCGACCTTATCGATAGTCCCGCAGTGGGTGTTAATATGGATTACGGCAACACCGTTTATTTTCCGGAACATCCGACTTTGGAAGAGTGTATAGACCTTTATGGAGACAAGCTTTTCTATATCCACTTTAAAAATTCATCTGCGGTTCCGGGTACAAAGGCACGCATCCCCACGGGACTTGGAGACGGTGAGATAAACCACCGCGCATACCTCGAAAAACTCCGTGATGTCGGATTTGATGGTCCGATATGCATTGAAGCTCCGCGCAACGGCGACCGCATATGGTTTGCAAAGCAGGATCTGGAGTATTATAAAGATGTTGTAAGTTCTATTTGAAAATAATATAATAACAATAATTGAAAAGACGAAATGACCTCCGGCATTTGCCGGAGGTCATTTCTGTTATACGAAGTTATTTATTATTCCTTTTCGAGTGCGAGGGTTCTTGTTGTAAGGTCGCAAACCTCTGCCGGACCGTAGTACTGAATAGCACCTGGGTATATATATGAGGTCTCGATTGCCCATGTTTCTCTGTTTGCTTCAAAGAACTTAAACGGCTTGCCATCAAGCTCAACAAGAGCCTTCTTGATAACCGGCTTATCTTCGCCGTGGCGGCGCTCGATGTTCATCATCTTGGTTATCGGCATACCGCCCGCAACCCACTCGGAAGCCGGCTTTGAAAGGTTTGAAATCTTGGAGAGATAGCCGTTGTAGCCATACTGAATGAGCATAAATGCGTTGTAGCCGAGGCTGTAGCAGTAGTCAGCATCAAAGTTTGACGGGAATGCACATCTTCCTTCATAGCCGAGGAAGTGGTGAATCGGGGAGAACTTACCGCTGTATGTTCCTGCTTTTTTGCGTGCGGCAAGCTTATCTGCTACGAGGGCCGAGAAAAGCTTTTCTGATTCGATAAGCGAAACCTGAACGTTGCCGTGCGGGTCGCGCTCAAGGAACAGCTGCTGCTGGATACCCTGCGGAAGAATTGCGAATACTTCCATCGACTCTTTTGTGAGTCCCTTTTCAATGAAGGCGTATTTGTCTGCCCATGTCGGGAGTGCATTGAATTCATCTGCGCGGTTTCCGGCAAGGAGCTCATTGATCTCCGCAATGAGAACTGCGAATTCCGGAACAAATTCAACAACGCCTTCGGGGATTATTGCAACACCGAAGTTCATTCCCTTTGCGGCTCTTCCTGCAACGGAATCTGCAATGTAGTCTGCAATAGCTGAGAGAGACATCTTCTTTGAGGAAACCTCTTCGGAAATAAGACAGATATTCGGCTGGGTTTCCAGTGCGCATTCAAGAGCAACGTGAGAAGCGGAACGTCCCATAACCTTGACGAAATGCCAGTATTTTTTTGCAGAGTTTGCATCTCTTTCGATGTTACCGATAAGCTCGCTGTATGTCTTTGTTGCAGTGTCAAAACCGAAGGAGCACTCAATGTCTTCGTTCTTGAGGTCGCCGTCGATGGTCTTCGGGCATCCGATTACCTGAACGCCGGTGTTGTTTGCGGCAAAATACTCTGCGAGAACAGCGGCGTTGGTGTTGGAATCGTCGCCGCCGATGATGACGATTGCAGTGATGCCGTGCTTTTTGCAGACATCAGAGACGATTGCAAACTGCTCGTTGGTTTCAAGCTTTGTTCTGCCGGAACCGATGATATCAAATCCGCCGGTGTTGCGGAACTGATCGATGTACGCATCGTCGAAGATCAGATAATCGTCTTCGAGCAGACCGCTGGGACCGCCCTTGAATCCGTAGAGAACGTTTTCCCGATTGGTTGCTTTCAGGGCATCG
>JAZLCV010000022.1:0-10606 GCA_045614365.1 Eubacteriales bacterium
CAGATTCACATCCGAGCGCGGCAAGATTCTTCCGCGTCGTATGACAGGCGTTTGCGCTGCTCATCAGCGTCAGGTTACAGAAGCTATCAAGCGTGCACGTCACATTGCGCTTCTCCCCTACGTTAACGACTAATATGTACATTAAAATCACCTGCGGAAATCCGCAGGTGATTTTTGTTGTCTTTTCCTTTATTCTTCTCTCATTTCAAGAAGTGTGTCAACCATCATATAGCCCGCATCTGAGCAGAGTCGGTTGCTTCCGGGAGCTGATTCGTAAATTGTATCGTAGAAAAGCTCTCTTGTTGGAATATATCCGAAAAGTCCGTTGCAATAGGATATTACAATACGTTTATCATTTCCACATTTTTCCTTGACATCGCGGCCAAAATAGCAATATACCTCACTCGGGAATCCGAAAAGCTCGAGCTCGCCTATTTTTATATAATGAAGCGGAACATCGCTTATCTCCGGAACTTCTGCCATAACGGAAAGAAGCTTTCTTGCCATCATAAGATGGTATGCATTGCTTTTTCCACCATCAGCTTCAAGCCTTGCATCCGGATCTACTTCCAATGTTTCAGCGATGTACTTTGCCTTTGCATACTGCTCTTCCGTCACTTCTCTTCTTGGAATCTGTATCGTGCGGAAGCGGCAAATAATCTTGTCGCCTTCAACCGGTTCGGCAAATGCTACTGTCTTTATCGCCTCGCCGGCGATTTTCCGTCCCATAAGCCTGTAGTGGTCAGACGCAATCTCCGCTACATTTACATTAACGTGGTTTATATCACCCGCAGTTCCCATAAAGAACACGGTTACGAAATCTTCTCCGTAAACCTTTTTCATCTGCTGTGAAAGCTCTGATGCAAAGTCGCCGGAAAACTCATAGCCGCCTACACAGTCAAGATGGCAGGCAAACGAAATAATTGCACCAAGGTTTTCTCCGTTTTCAGACTTTACGAAAAGTACGGGAAGTTCGTTGTCCGTTTCCGATGCGGGCCCGATGATGTCGGGATTAAGTCTTCCCGGATTTGTGCGCGGCGTAGAATTCTTCATTATATAGTCACGACAGAAGGATATCCCTTCTACATTTCCGATGCCGAAGGTCATTTCGCTCTCCTGCATTCTCTTATATGCAAGAATTGCACAGTCTGCAATAATATCGGCAAATACGTTAAAATAATATTTCTGACGTTCTCCCATTTCCGGATGAGTATCAAAATCCGGGTCAGGAATTCCCGTGTGGGAATGGGTTGCCGCAACAAGAACATTTTTCTCGGGTATTCCCGTAAATTCGCTGACTCGCGCAGCAATTGCATCCCTGATTTTCCGATGGGTACGCAGTGCATCAATAGCGATAAGAGCAATTGTCTCACTTCCATCGGAAATTACGCACGCGCGTGCCATAAGGCGGTCCTTTACATCCGTTGCCGGTCTTATATTGCCGTATCCCGAAAGATGGCAACCGAGCGGTGGCGTTATTTCCCTTTCATAAAATCCACATTTAAACATAACTACGTCTCCTTTTATATAGGCTATTGCACCAATGCTTTATTTTTACGCTTCAATGATGCAACAGCAATATTTATCAGAACTAATGTTATTGCCGCCACTACCGTCGAAATCCAAAAGGATAACGAGTAGCTGCCGGTAAGATCATACGGAAGATGCGCCAGCGGTGCGTTCAACGCCTGACCGACCGTGAGCACTGTGCTTGTTATCGCAAGCGACTCTGCAAAGCTTTTTTCTCCAAACAAATCAAGTGCCAATATCGGAAGCATAACCGTTTCCAGCGGTGTTGCAAGAGCATTTAAGAGACTGTGGGAAATTACGAAGACCTTACCGAGCTCTGTCGCTGTAATAATGATAAGAAGCCCTTTCGCTATGAAAGACGAAACAAGGCAGGTATTGACAGCCGCTTTTATTCCGAAACGGTCATAAATAAATCCGACAAGCAGCTTGCTTATCGCAAGTGCGAATGTAGATATGCTGAATGAAGCGGTGACAAACCCCTTATCAAAACCAATATACTCCAGATGCGGAATAACTGCACCGTTTATTCCCGACACGGCATATGCAAAAAGACATCCGATGACAACATAAAACCAAGGACTCTTGTAAAAATGTCCGTGTTCATGTTCCGTTATCTCACGCTTCTTTTTTTCTTCTGTAACGTCTTCCTCACCGGGCGTCTTCTCCGGCTTTTCTTTGTAAAATACAAGGAAGACAACCATAACCACAAACAACACTGCAGCCGTCAGAAGATACGCATTACGATATCCAAACACATTTTCTTCTCCGCTCATAAGCCTTGCCGCCGCAAACGCCGCAACGGTAGCTCCAACGGCGTTTGAAGAAAGCACAATCCCAAGAACGGTTCCCTTATTTTTCATGAACCATTTATTTATTACAACGCTTATCATCGTTGTTGAAGATAATGCAACACCAATGCCGAGAAAAACTCCGCCGAGATAAAAAAGAGGGATGGTCTCTGCGAAAATATTGATCGCTGCATATATAATGTAGCAAATAAGTCCCGCGCATATCAGCTTCCTCGTCCCGAATTTTTGCACAAGCTTATGGAAAAATACGGTTACAAAAGAAACCGTTACATATCTGATGCTGTCATTTATCGTGAACAGACTGTTCGGAAAGCCAAATGCCTCCGTTATCGGTTTAATATACAGATTTTTTGCAGAGGAGCAAAAGCCGAGACCTGCAAATAATATCAGGATACACATTGCCGCAATAACCCATTTATAATCCGGTCTGCTTTTCTTTAGAAATCCTTTCCTCATATTCAACACTTCCTCAAAACCAGTTTGCACACAATTCATACCACAGGCACTGCCATTAATTATACTCTCACCGGTGTCAATCTGTCCATTGACAAATAATAACCTCAGATGTTATAATCATAACCTGAGGTGAAAAACATGCGATACAGAGTTTATTCTATCGGCAAACTCCCCACTCTAAAAGTGCATCTTATCGGCTATTCTTCCGATATAATCGGCACAACCTTTGCTGCCCGAAAAAACGAAACTCACCTCATTGGTTATGTTTTGTCCGGGAAGGCAACGTATAACGGACATCCTATTTCTGCAGGTCAGGGATTTCTTTTCACTCCGAATGTTGCAGAAAATGTTTATCCCGATAAATCCGCTCCACCGGAGCTTCTGTGGTTCACCAGTGCTGATCCGCGCTTTGATGAACTTCTTCCCTATTACGGTGCCGACAGCAAAACAAAAATTTTCAGTCACACCTCCCCTGCAGAGTTGCAGTACATAAAAGAGTTCGTTATCTCAGAAAACAGAGCAACAATCAGTGACGGGAGAATGCTTGAGCTTTTCTTTTCGGTTTTTAAGCACCACTTAAGCGAACAAAGCTCTGTTACCACCACTACCGCTGCTCAGAGCTATATTGATTTTTCTGTAAATTACATCAAAACTCACTATAATCAGAACATTACGGTGACGCATCTGACAAAACTTTTAGGAGTAAGCCAGCCGTATCTTTACCGGATATTCAAAGACGCATTCGGAAAATCCCCGAAAGCATTCATTATGGAATATCGCATAAATCAGGCAAAAAAGCTTCTTGCAGAAACAGATATGCCGGTATCCGAAGTCGCTTCATCTGTCGGATATTCAGATAGCTTCGCATTTTCCAAAGCCTTCTCTTCAATTCAGGGAATATCTCCCAGCGAATACCGTAATATACATAAAGCAACGGCGAACCAATAAGGTTCTGCCGTTGCCCATTTTTTATCCTCTTATTTGTCCGTTTCCGCGGATTGTGTATTTTGTTGACGTAAGCGCGCGAAGTCCCATCGGACCGCGGGCATGAAGCTTTTGCGTGCTGATGCCGATTTCCGCACCGAAGCCGAATTCAAAGCCGTCGGTAAAGCGCGTTGATGCGTTTACATATACAGCCGCAGCATCAATTTCATTTAAGAACTTTTCCGCATTCTTCTCATTTTCGGTTATAATCGCCTCGGAATGCTTTGTGTTGTATCTATTGATATGCTCAATCGCCTCGTCGATATTATCAACAACGCGAAGAGAAATTATCGCGTCAAGATATTCCCTGCCCCAATCAATTTCAAGCGCATGGCGGATTTCAGATGAAATTGCACACGCCCGCTCATCTCCGCGGATTTCAACGCCCTTTTCCGTTAAGGCAGACACTATCACAGGAATTGCCTTTTCGGCTATGGCACTGTGAACAACGAGAGATTCGCACGCATTGCATACGCCAAGGCGCTGTGTTTTTGCATTGACAATAATATCACGCGCCATTTCTATGTCCGCGCATTCATCGACAAAGATGTGGCAATTGCCCGTGCCCGTTTCAATAACCGGAAGTGTGCTTGTTTCCACAACAGTCTTTATGAGCCCTGCGCCGCCGCGCGGGATAAGAACATCAATATATCCGTTAAGGCGCATAAGCTCGCGCGCGGTCTCACGCGAAGTGTCGGTAACAAGCTGAATAGCATCTCCCGTAATGCCACACTCTGAAACAGCGGCGCGAAGCGTGTCCGCAATTGCGATGTTTGAGTTTATCGCATCGCTCCCACCGCGCAGAATCACGGCGTTTCCCGTTTTAAAGCACAAACCGAACGCATCTGCCGTAACGTTCGGGCGCGATTCATAAATTATTCCTATAACGCCTATCGGTACACGCTTTTCTGTGATATGCAAGCCGTTCGGACGCACGGTCTCCGCAATGACCTCGCCGAGCGGGGTCTTAAGCTCCGCTATCTGCCGAAGTCCCTCTGCCATTGCGGTGATTCTCTTCTCGTCAAGGCGCAGTCTGTCGACAAGCGCCGGGCTCATTCCGCCTTTTTCTGCGCGAATAACATCGTTTGCATTCGCCGCAATAATGTCGGCACTCTTTTTTTCGAGCTTATCCGCCGCACAAAGGAGTGCGCGGTTCTTTTCTTCATCAGTTATAAGATTAAGGGAACGCGCCGCCGCGGCTGCACGCTCGCCCATATTTTTAAGATAATCCATATGTAACCATCCCTTTTCTCTTTGCATCTGCCTGTATCTGAATTTATTCAGCGGTATCTCTATGCGAAATATAATACCACAAAGCTCTCTTGCTTACAAGTATTTTCGCTTAAAAAACACAAATTTTCACGCGATCTGTCCAATAGAGAAAACACGGCGGAAATAAAACTTCCGCCGTGTTTTCAATGTTGTCGGATTTAGCAGCAGCCGTTCTTCATTACGAAGGACTGACAGTCCGTGCACTGATCCTGAGTAGGATTTTTTTCATGTGTTCCCACATGGATTTTGTCGAGTGAGCAATAATCCACACCGGAGCAATGATGCTTACAGGATGTGACACAGCACTGAATGCTTTTGTTTGCATTTTCGTTCATTTCAAAGAACCTCCTTGATATTTTTGCTTTTACGCAAAAATATCTTGCGCAAATCTTAGGCGATTTATTCCGAATTTTTGAGCTTCTTTTGTTGATAATTCCCTCTTATGATTTGACTTCTTTTTTTTTATATGTTAATATAATTGGAGAATTTATTTTTCGGTCAATGAAAGGACTGATTTTCTTGAAGCATGGCAAAACCCTGCGCTTTATGGCGCAAACCTCAAAAAAAGAAATGCCGTTTTTGCTGCTCGTAACACTTCTTAATGCTATATCGGCGGCGCTTTCGGTTTATTTTGCGCTTGCAATGCGAAATGTTATAAACTGCGCCGTGGCGGGAGATACGTCCGGTGTGCGCCGTGCTTCGGTTATTTTCGTGGCAGTCGTTGCGGTACAAATACTTCTTTCCTTCTCAGTTCAGCTTCTTGCCGCACGCACAACTGCACGTCTTGATATATCTTTCCGCAAAAGCGTTTTTTCAAAGCTTTTGAAAAAAGAATACACTTCTGTATCAAAATATCACAGCGGTGAGGTTTTAAACCGCCTTTTCAATGATGTTTCCGTTGTGAGCGACAACGTCTCCACACTTATACCAAACGTTGTCGGCCTTGCAACACGACTTTTGGGTGCTCTTGTCGCCGTGTTCTTTGTCGACCGCACCTTCGCGCTCGTCATTCTCTGTGGCGGGCTTGCGCTGTTTCTCTTTGCCCGCTCATTCCGCGGCATTATGAAAAAAACTCATAAATCCGTTCAGGAAGCCGGCGGAAAACTGCGCTCTTTCATTCAGGAGGCGTGCGAAAACGTTCTCGTTATAAAAGCGTTCGGGATGGAAAAGCATATAGAAAAAGGAGAGAGTGAGCGAGCGGAAGGACAGTATAAAAAGAAGATGATACGCGCACTTTTCTCAAACGGCGCAAGCTCCGGATTTTCCACAATCATCAACTGCGGATATGTCTACGCCGTTCTCTGGGGCGCAGGAAAAATTCTCACCGGTGCATCGGGCTTTGGCTACGGTGACTTCACTGCCATAATGCAGCTCATCGGGCAGATTCAGGCTCCGTTTGCCGGTCTTTCAGGAAGTCTTTCGCGTTATTACAGTGCCGTTGCTTCGGCAGAGCGCCTGCTTGAGCTTTGTGAGCTTCCGGATGACGGAGACGGCGCGCTTGCAGACGTCGCTGCTGTTTATGAGCATCTTTCACACATCCGTCTTTCCGGGATTACGTTTGCATATGATGACATCCCGGTGTTTGACAACGCAGATGCGGAAATAAAAAAAGGAGAGCTTACGCTAATCTCCGGAATTTCAGGCATCGGAAAAAGTACGTTGATTAAAATGCTTATGGGCGTCCTGAAGCCTTTGAGCGGCGAAATTTCCGCGTGTCTTGATAACGGAACAGATATCCACGTAAATACGTCCACGCGCCCGCTTTTTGCATATGTTCCTCAGGGTAATCTTCTTATGAGCGGAACAATACGGGAAAATATGCTTCTTGCAAAAGAATGCGCAACTGATGCAGAAATTCTTGATGCACTGCGCGTTTCTTCGGCAAAATTCTTCTACGAGCTTCCCGATGGACTTGATACCGTGCTCGGAGAGCGCGGAAGCGGGCTTTCGGAAGGACAGATTCAGCGTCTTGCCATTGCCCGCGCCGTTCTCTGCGGTGCTCCCATTCTCCTTCTCGACGAAGCGACAAGCGCGCTTGACGAGGAAACAGAGCGCGAAGTTCTTGAAAACATTATGAAGCTTCCCGGAAGAACCTGCGTATGCATATCCCACAGAAGCGCGGCAAGAGCCATATGTGATAAAGAAATCTTTGTGCGCAACGGAAAGATAGAGCAAGCGCAGAAATAAAGCCTCCCATAAAAAATCAACCGTTGGTTGATTTTTATTTTTTTCTATACCTTTTAAATGTCGAAAAATTTGCTATAATGATATAAGAAATGTAAAAATGAGAGTTGGTGCAATTATGATACACAAAGACTTTCCGGAAAAGCTTACCCACCTCCGCCGCCGGGCAAAAATGAGTCAGAAACAACTTGGAGGATATCTCGGGCTTACAAACCGCGCCGTATCCAAATGGGAAAACGGTATTTGTACACCGTCATCCAAAAATCTTATATCCTTATCGAAAATTTTCAATGTTCCGCTTGAATATTTTTACTCGGAAGCACCGTCTCTTCCGGTAAAAACCAACACAACGGGAATGGAATCCCTGTGCGAGCTGTTCCGCACGGGTAGAGGTCCGTCAAGCTCTCACACCATAGGACCTGAATATGCATGCCTTCGTTTCCGAGCTGAAAACCCCGGTGCCACGAAATTCAAAGTGATTCTCTACGGCTCACTTGCAAAAACGGGAAAGGGGCACGGCACCGAGGCCGTAATACGAAAAACACTTGCGCCTTTTCCCTGCGACGTGGAGTTGAATTTTACAGAGGACAACCTTCCCCACCCCAACACGATGGATCTTGTTGCCGAAAAGGACGGGGTTTTGCTTTCCCGCAAGCGCGTAATGAGCGTCGGCGGCGGTAAAATCGTGTTCGAGGGCGAAACCGGTGTAGTACCGCTTATTTATCCGCATTCTATCTTTTCCGATATAGCCGGTATATGTGCAAAATACGGGTATCGCTTGTGGGAATACGCACTTCGGTATGAAGATAGTTCTTTTTTTGAATATATGAGAAATGCGTGGACGGTAATGAAAAAAAGCATCCAAGCCGGCCTTTGTGATGAAGGGATTCTCCCGGGCGGGCTGGGCGTTGCAAAAAAAGCAAAACAGCTCTATTGCCGCGAGCACGTTGATGAAAGCGCAGTGACACGCGAAAACCGCCTTGTCTGCGCATATGCCTTTGCCGTCAGCGAGCGCAACGCCGCAGGTGAAACAATAGTAACTGCTCCCACCTGCGGTGGGGCAGGCGTAGTTCCCGCCGTACTTTATTATCAGCAACAAAAGAACGGATATTCCGACGACGATATAGTCCGTGCTCTCATAAGCGGCGGAATAATCGGTAATCTCGTCAAGACAAACGCATCAATTTCCGGTGCGGAGTGCGGATGTCAGGCAGAAATCGGAACAGCTTGCGCAATGGCGGCAGCATCGCTTGGCGAGCTTTTTTCTCTCAGCCTTGACAAAATCGAATATGCCGCAGAAATTTCCATAGAGCATCATCTCGGACTTACGTGTGACCCGATATGCGGGCTTGTTCAGATTCCCTGCATCGAGCGCAACGCGGTTGCCGCAATGCGCGCCATAAATTCCGTCAACATAGCAAGCTTCTTAAGCGACACCCGCAAAATATCACTGGATAATGTTATAAAGGTTATGCGTGAAACCGGAAACGATTTGTCGCACCGCTATAAAGAGACCTCCGAAGCCGGTCTTGCCAAGCTTACAATTTAAGGTGATGAAAACTTCTTTTTGCCCGATTATATAATAGAGTTGCATTGTTGTGTCCTTCAAACTATGTTATACTTTAACCAAGCGTAAAATATTATGCAGAGCAAGGAGAGCTTTCGGTATGAATAAAAATTATGAGAATCTTTCTTTTGATACAGTTGTTATAGGCGGAGGTCCCGCCGGAACAGTATCGGCAATAGCGGCGGCACGCGGCGGTGCAAGCGTTCTTCTCGTTGAGCAGCATGGCTATCTCGGCGGAATGCTAACTGCTGCCGGAACAGGACCTATGATGTCTTTCCACGCCGGAGAAGAGCAGGTCGTCCGCGGCATTCCCGATGAAATCATTTCAAGAATGAAAGAACGCGGCTTATCGGTCGGACATATGCTTGATGCGGCGGGCTATTGCTCATCCATAACTCCGTTTTCGGCAGAGGGGCTGAAAATTACCCTTGAGGAAATGTGCCTCGAAGCCGGAGTTCGCATTCTTTACCATACAACGTTCATTGACTGCACAATGGTCGGCGATGCAATAAAGAGTGTTCGCCTTTTCTCCAAGAACGGATTTTTCGAGGTCTCCGCAAAGGTGTTCATTGATGCATCTGCCGATGCCGATCTTGCAGTTTGTGCAGGCGTTCCCACCTCTTTCGGCAGAGAAAGCGACGGAGTTGCTCAGCCAATGACGCTTAATATTCTTGTCGGTGGCGTAGATCGCGAAAAGGTAATAAACTACATACAAAACAACAGAGACGATATGCTCAGCACCATACCCTTTGACATACTGCACACGCTTCCGAGAACTGCAATTCAGGGTATGAGAAGCGTGCTTACCCGCGCCCGCGAGGCGGGAGAGTTTTCCCTCACAAACCGCGGCCTTCTCTGCTTTGAAACGCCCACTCACAATCAGTTTATAATAAATATGGTACATGTATATGAAAAAAAGGCAACAGATGCCTTTGACCTTACTGATGCGGAAATTGAGGGCAGAAAGCAAGCGTGGGAGATTTTCAATGTCCTTAAAAAGTATGCACCCGGATTTGAAAATGCACATCTCATCAGCACCGGTCCGAACATAGGCATCCGCGAAAGCCGTAGAATCAATGGTGTCTACACTCTCACGGAAGAAGATGTAATCGGCAATGTTATGTTCGAGGATGCAATTGCAATGGGCGGCTATCCCATAGATGTCCACTCGCCCAAAACATCGGATAAAGGCAGTCTTCCGGAGCTTAAGCTCGGTACATGGTATTCTATTCCGTACAGATGCGTTGTAACAAACGAAGTGTCAAACCTTCTTGTTGCCGGCAGATGCATCAGTACAACCCATGTTGCCTGCGGAGCAACGAGAGTAACCCCGCCTCTTATGGCAATAAGCCAGGGCGTTGGAAGCGCCGCGGCAATTGCTGCAAAAACAGGTGAAGACGTCAAGGATATTTCTGTTTCCCTCTTGCGCGAAACTCTTATAAAAGACGGAGCATTTCTTAGGGAGTATAAGGGATAGATTTCTCCTTCAATATGATATTAAACACAATGTCACGCCGCTTTTGTTCCGGCGTGACGCTTTTTATATCGAATTTTCAAATAATTATAATTTAGCACTTGTCAAACCGGAAATTTTATTGTATAATAAAGAAGTTCCTCGCCGGCGTGATGGAATGGCAGACGTGACGGACTCAAAATCCGTTGGTGGCGACACCGTGTGGGTTCAAGTCCCACCGCCGGCACCACGAAAAAGCGAACTTTTGTCTACCGACAAAGGTTCGCTTTTTCAATGATATCCGTTCTTGTCGGAACGGGTGATATATCTTCGATATGATATCGCTCTACG
>JAZLCV010000023.1:0-5979 GCA_045614365.1 Eubacteriales bacterium
ATATATACCTCCAAAATTTTATACATTTTAACACATCTTCCGATGTTACCAGTAAAGTATATCACTTTGCCCACGAAAAGTAAATTATCTAATTTACCAAACCTTTATTGTCGCTTTTGTACAAGGTCAACTATACCAAATATACAAACGTATTTTGCCAAATTGTAAACGGCGGTGTCCGCCAAACACAGACACCACCGTTTTTTGTAACTTTCAAGAGACATAACTGCCGCATTTTCACTTATAATGCCCAAAATATGAACTTTATTTTTTTGGGTATTATGCACATACATATATATTGCACCTACTCTGCAAAGGAAAAAACGCGTATAATTTCGCCTTCGTATACCTGAATTACGGCATTTCCGCCACCTGCAGGAAGAACACCCGCCTTTGATGACACCTTCGAAAGAGCCTCTCCGGCATATTCACCGCCATCTATCGCAATCACAGCATGGCCTTTTTCACGATAAGCAAGACTCTGTGCCGGCTCAGACGAAACATCTGCATCTCTTGCCGTGTCGTAGAAAGACAAAATACCATTCCGCTCGGAAACAACATTCACGCGATAAAATCCGTCCTCGCCGTTAAAAGCATTCTTAACCGCACTCCAGCGTGGCTCAAGCTTCTGTATTTTATCGGTTTTTTTCATATCAAACTGTATAAACTTTCCTTCCCATTCGGAAATCCTGCCTATCCTTTCCGTTGTAAACACAGGCATAAAGTTATAGTTTTCAACATCCTCAACGGTCAGCACATCAAAAAGCCCGGTCTCGTTGATAAGCGTAAGCTCACCATAGTATTTTCCGGTTTCCATATTAAGACGCTGGTTTGCACGAACAACATATGCGACATTTCCGCGCGGAATATATTCCTCTTCTTTTTTTATCTGCTCCTGCTGTGCGCTACGCGCAAGCTTGAGCGTCTGTTCCGAGCACATCAATACCGGAACGGCAAAGCGCGATGCACCGAGAGACATAATGGGCGGTATTCCCAAAGCCGATGCAAAGCTTATGCAAAGTGCAAGCATCGTACCGGCAATCACTGTTTTTTTCATAAAAATCACTCGCTTTCTTTTAAACCGGGGGGAGTCGAACCCCTCGGATTATATGGTAACATATTTTTTTAAATAATGCAAACTTTTTATCTGTCATCTTTATCTAATATACGGTTGCCTGAGTTGACAAAATATCTTTTTTAAGGTATTCTATAAGGGTAACTACATAATATATGTAAGGAGAAATTTAAAATGAAAAAATTACTTGCAATCCTGCTTGCACTCTCTCTCGCGCTTTCACTTGCGGCTTGCCGCGGAGAGGAAAAACCCGAAGTTGAACCAGAAAGCGAAAATGTCACAACCGACATCCCTGCATCCAACACAGACGATGTAAGCGGAAAACCGGCAGAGGACGAAGCTTCCGATGCAACAGTTGAAACCGAAGATGCCGAGAAGGAAGAGGAGAAAGCTCCCGAAAAGGCACCTGAAGAGGAAAAGAAGCCAGTTTCATCACCAAAGCCTTCAAAGAATCCCGAACAGAGCAAGCCTGCAGATACACAGAAGCCTGCGCAGCCGGCAGAAAAACCTGCCGAGAAGCCCGCTGAGCCTGCACCCGCTCCCGCACCGGAAAGCAACACTAAGCCCTCCGGCGGAACCGTTGGTGAAACCCTTGCTGCTGTATGGCGTGCAAACTCCGGAAAGAGCGCAGAGGAAATTGCAAATGCAGTTCTCTCCCACAGCTCAATTCAGTTTATGGGCGGCGTTGTCCCGGTAGAAGAGGGATTCCTTACCGGCTTTGACAACACTGAAATAAAAGGCTTTTCAAGTGGATATATGTTCGCTCCCGCTATCGGCACAATCCCGTTTGTGGGTTATGTTTTTGAGCTTTCTGATGCATCGGGTGCAGATGCTTTTGTAAGCACACTTAAAAGCGCTGCAAACCCGCGCTGGAACATCTGCACGGAAGCAGAACAGACAATTGTTGAAAAAAGCGGCAACAAGGTTTTCTTCCTTATGTGCCCGAAAACTTTTGAAGAATAATTACTTTAAACATCCAAAGGGGTTCTCTTGCGAACCCCTTTGAACCCCCACGCTTTTGTCGCTGCCCGCGCAGCGGATAAATTAAACGCTTATCACAGAGCCTTTCGCAAACGGCAAAATCAAGATTTTGCCCGCTCAGTCTTATCTGTGATTTCGCTGTAATTTATAACCGCCTGGCGCGAAAGGCGACATTTCTGTATCTCAATGTCGGAGAATACCCGACACATTTCAGTTTCACCGCTGTCTCTGTTTAAGGAGGTATTTACGTGCTCTTTTCAAGCATACCTTTCCTGTATTACTTTCTCCCTGCAGTTCTTTTTTTGTACTTTCTGTCACCAAAAAAGCTACGGAATACAACTCTCTTCCTTTCAAGCCTTGTATTTTACGCATGGGGAGAGCCGATATATGTATTCCTGATGCTCGGCACAATTGCGTGCGGATATTTGTTTGCGCTGGGAATTGAAAGACGGCGCGGCAGTCCTGCCGCTCGCGTGCTTCTTTTCCTTTCTGTTGCATCTTCACTCTCATCTCTTCTTTATTTTAAGTATTCAGATTTCTTTATAAGTAACGTAAATGCGGCAACCGGCATGTCAATCCCTCTCCTGAACATTGCACTTCCTATCGGTATCAGCTTTTACACCTTTCAGATTTTAAGCTATACCGTAGACGTTTACCGAGGAGATGTTCCGGCACAGAAAAACCCCATTGACCTCGCGGCATATATAACAATGTTCCCGCAGCTTATCGCAGGTCCCATCGTCCGCTATATTGATGTGGAGGGATCTCTTCGCGAGCGGAAAAGCACATCAGATAATCTGGCATACGGTGCACGCCGGCTTATCCTCGGTCTTTCAAAAAAAATTCTTATTGCAAACCAGCTTGGAGAGCTTGTTAAAATATTTCACGCATCTCAGGATAAATCCGTTGCGTTCTTCTGGATGTATGCAATCGCTTTTACTCTCCACGTATACTTTGACTTTTCCGGCTATTCGGATATGGCAATAGGTCTTGGTCGGATTTTCGGATTTAAGTTTATGGAAAACTTCAACTATCCGTTCATCTCAAAAAGCATTTCGGAATTCTGGCGCCGTTGGCACATCTCGCTCGGCTCGTGGTTTCGTGACTATGTATACATCCCGCTCGGCGGCAATCGCGTAAGAAAAGGGCGGTTTGTTTTTAACATTCTTGTCGTATGGTGCCTCACCGGCTTCTGGCACGGTGCTGAATGGACCTTTGCGGTGTGGGGGCTTTACTTTGCAATCCTTCTTCTTGCCGAAAAGCTTTTCCTTGGCAAATATATTGAAAAAAACCGCATAGCCGCCCACATATATGTTTCGCTTTTTGTTCTTATAAGCTTTGTTATATTTGACGCCAAAACTCTCCCCGATGCCGCAGCTTATATCGGCGCAATGTTCGGGGCAGGGGAGTATCCTCTTGCAAATACAGAGTTTTTCTATTACCTGCGCTCATACGCCCTTCTCTTTGCCGTTGCAATCATCGGTGCAACTCCGGTTGCGAAGTATTTTATTGAAAAAACTCGCTTCGGGAAGCATCTTTCCGTCCTTGAAGCTCCGTTTCTGTGCATTCTTTTGATTCTGATAACTGCTTATCTCGTTGACGGTTCTTTCAATCCGTTTTTGTATTTCAGATTTTAGGAGGTCGCTATGAAAAATAAAATCATATGGCTTTCATCTGCGTTTCTTCTCGCTGTTCTCACTCTTTTTGTCTGGTTTTATCCAAAAAGCGATTTTTCCGAGAGCGAACGCCGCGTTCTCGCGCCGATGCCGGAGCTTTCTGCCGAAAGCATTTTCTCCGGAACTTTTGCCGGCAGCTTTGAGGAATATGCAACAGATGCTTTTCCGTTCCGTGATGCATTCAGAGGCATAAAAGCATATACCTCAAAATATCTCTTCAACCTTTCCGACAACAACGGAGTCATAATAAAAGACGGGCATCTCTCAAAGCTCGATTATCCGCTGAACACACCGATGCTTGACCATGCGGCAGAACGCTTTCAATTTATTTATGATACGTATCTTCGCGATGCAGGCACAAACGTGTATTTCTCAATCGTGCCGGACAAGAACTTTTTCCTTGATACGTTAAAAATTGATTATTCCGCGCTCGTCTCATATATGAAAGAAAAAACGCCATATATGAAATACATTGACGTTTTTCCGTTTTTGTCTCTCGATGATTTCTACCGCACGGACTCACATTGGCGGCAGGAACGTATCCGCGATATTGCAGAGCATATTGCATCTGAAATGGGCGCTGATATCTCCGCGGAATATACTGAAAATGTCCTCAATGTACCGTTTTACGGTGTCTATGCAGGACAATCGGCAATGAAAGTTTTACCTGACACAATAAAATATTTCACAAACGATATTTTAAATAATGTTTCCGTGACGAGCTTCGACACGGGACGTCCCGAGACCTCGTATGTGTACAACTTTGAAAAAGCAAACGGACGTGACCCGTATGAGCTTTTCCTCTCCGGAAATAACGCTTTGCTTGTTGTTGAAAATCCCACCGCAAAAGAAAAGCGCGAGCTTGTTATCTTCCGCGACTCTTACGCTTCAAGCCTTGCGCCGCTTCTTATTCCGGCTTACAGCAAGGTTACGCTTGTTGATATACGATATATCCAAAGCGCGATGATAGGCTCATTTGTGGATTTCCAAAACAGCGATGTGCTTTTCCTATATAGCTCGTCACTTCTCAACTCAAGCCTTGCAATGAAGTAGATATATGTTCGTTTTCCGATTATCCCGGCAAACGAACTTGACATCTCCTTTTTTTATGCTGTATAATAAAGAAAAGGGAGAGTGAGAATATGGCATGGCAAATTATCAGGACTTCATTCGGAATATTGCGAAGCAAGCTTAAATATTTTATAATTCCTTCTTCCATTGCTTTACTTTTGCTTTTAGCAGATACATTCCTTTTTAGCTCAATGCCTGTTTTTTCTCATATTTCATATATTTTTATAACTTTTTTTGTGGAAATCCCTTTTTCTATTATATTTTTCAATAAAAACGTGTTTTCTCTTCTTCGTAAAAAGTGGCTGCCCTTTCTCATTACTGCTGTTATCAGCAGAGCTTTATTTCTTTTTATTCAATATATATTCAGTTTCTCCGGTGTGTGGAAAGCATTCTTGACATATAACGACGGCGTTACCGCATTAAATTTTATTATCGGTGCTCTTTGCGTAGAAATTATAAAGAATGATTCAAGTGTAAGGAATGCAGCGATCTCAATTATAAAAACTTTTTCAAAAAACGCATTAAGCAACCTGTGGCTTTTAATAAAGATTACTTTAATAGAAACCTTCAGCATTGCCGCCTTCATCTTAATAATTCTCTTAATCATAAACTTAGGTCCCACTCCTGAGATTATGCAATTACTTCGGATGATTTTTGTTTGGTTGGTACACGCAGTGTTTGTGCTGTTTTTGTACCCGTATTTTTCAATAAGAATATGTTTTTATTATGAGACAATTTCTCTTTTCCAAAAGCAATGAATGTTACACACCTGCCCCAAACCGGCAACGAAGTCTGCTTTAGCATTATCGGTTACGGAATCAATCAACACATCCCTGTGTCGGCTGTTGTATACAGGTGAAGAATAATCATAAATATTTTCCTTGCCGAGAGCATAAAGCCAGCCTTGATTGAATTGTCACATAATTATCATCGCCTACATGACCGGGCTCATAGTCCATAAATGTTTTGCCTTTTTTATTTTTAACTGTTTTGTATGTCATTTTTGCATTCTCCTTTCTCTTTGACAAACAAAATACGCACACCGGAAAAGTGTGCGTTTTCAGGCTGTGATTATATTATCACATTATTTATTTTTCTTTAATCTATAAGATTTTCTCTGTCAAAAAGTGGTGAGTCAAAAAACTCCTTTATATCCATCTCAAAGCCTTCGCAGAT
>JAZLCV010000024.1:0-21443 GCA_045614365.1 Eubacteriales bacterium
ACATTATCGGAACGACGTTGTATCCTTCGCGGACGAGTTTTTCAATCTCGGGAATAACCTTTGCGAATGTGCAGAACGAGCCGCACAGTGCAAAGCCTACGGTAAGTTTTGACAAGGTTTAATTCCCCCATTCGTCAAGGATGTTGTAAATGGTGTCGCGCATTGCCGCAGCAGCAGACAACGGAGCACATTTTCCCGGCAGGGAAAGTGCCTGAACCGTATGGAGACCAAGCTGCCTTGCAACGTTGAAGTCAACCCCGCCCGGCTTTGATGCAAGGTCGCATATAAACGCATCGCCCCGCACATGCGAAAGTGCTTCCTCGTCAAGAATAAGCGCAGGTATGGTGTTGAAGATGATATCGTATTTTGAAAGTGAGTCTTTCACGCGTGAGGTTTCCAATCCCTCGTATCCGTATGCCTGTATCCACGCAAGATCACCGAATTTCCGCGCTGTTGCGGTGACCGTGGCACCAAGACCGCGCAGATAATGACAAAGAAGCTTTCCGATGTGACCGAAGCCCAGAACAAGACATTTTTTGCGGTTGAGCGTAGTGTCAAGTTCGCGCATTGCAACCTCTATTGCGCCCTCCGCGGTCGGAATGGAGTTGAGTACGGTAAAATCTTCGCGCTCCAGATAGTCGTAAAGTCTTATGCCGTTTCTGCCGGCTTTGCCGAAAAGCTCGTTGTCAACACGCCCGGCGATAACGGTCTGTCCTGCGGAAAAGAGTGAAAATAGGTCATCAATATGGTATTCGTAGGCAGAAAGAGGGGTGTTTAAGCGGTTTACATCGGAACACACGGGAACAGGGAGAATGATGCAATCAAACTTCTTTGAAAGACCGGATATATCTCCGCCGCGCAGAACGCTGTCACTGAGCTTTGCTTTGTCGAGGGCAAAGGAATAAACCTTATGTCCGTCATTCGCAAGAAGATTGCAAAGCTTTGCCTGACGCTCGTCACCGCCCACAACTGCAAGCTTTAAGGTTTCTGTCATAATATAATCGTCCTTTCATTAAAGGGAACAATCGGGATTTGTTTACTTCTCTTTTCAATATCAGTATATTAAAAAGGACAAAAAACGTTACCACCCTGCGGAGGCTTCGCTTCAATGTAACATTGTGTTAAAAAATCGAACTTTTATAAAAATAAAGAGAATTGACTCTGTGTGTGTTGAGGTTTATGATATATTTGTATAGATACGATGCAATGATAACAAACTTTGCGATTTGGTATCGCAAATGCGTTATTGATGCTACAAAATAACTAAGGAGTTGTTGTGTTTTGAGAAAGGTATTTGTAAATGCAGAAAAAACAGTAAAGAAGGTCAATAATTTCTGGAACCATATTCATTTTCATCCCACCGATGCTATTGAGGATGTCTGGGGACAGAAAATTCTTGATTCTGTCGCCGCAGACGGAGCGGCAAAAATGGTAAGAATTTACGCAATGCTTGAGGATGTCGTTTTCGAAGGCGAAAACGGCGAGCTTGTATATGATTTTTCCGATACTGATAAAAGAATTGACTATATGGTGTCAAAGGGGTTTAAGCTTCTTATCTGCATGAACTTTCTTCCGCAGGCAATAGCAAAGGATAAGGCGATGATTTCTAAGCTTGTCCGATATAAAAATAAGCATCTTTGCACCTCTGTTCCGTCTGATTATCGTCTCTGGCAGGAGGTCTGCGCAAAGTACGTTGAGCATCTTATAGACCGTTACGGCGAGGAGCTTGTTTCAAGCTGGTATTTCCACTGCTGGAATGAGCCGAATTCCCGTGCATTCTGGATGAGCGATTGCGAGGAATGGGTAAAATTGACAGATGAATATATAAAGCTTTATGATTTCTTTGCCGAAGGCATCAAAGGCGTTTGCGAAAAAATTCGCATCGGAGGTCCTGCTGCAGCGTTCCGTCCGAGCAAGCTTGCCGATGCACCGAAAACAGACGAATACGGTCCGCTTGTAGATGCAATGTTTATCAAAAAGTTTTTAACGCACGTTAAAAGCGGCACAAACCATGCAACCGGTAAGACCGGAACTGCGTTTGACTTTTATTCCGTCCACACCTATGGATATCTTACAGAAAGCATAAATAAAAACACACTTGACCATACCTATTGCACCGATATGCTCAAAAACTACAGACGTATGGCGGATGACTGCGGTTTTGAGGGAATAGAAATGATATCGGATGAATGGGAGATCTCCGGCGGAGGCTTTGCCGGCACGTCGACATATCCGTTCATGGAATATCGCAACGGAGAAATTTTGGCTGCACATTACTTTGCATTTGTTGAAGATATAATAAAAGAAGATATTTCGCTTTCAAAGCTTATGATTTGCCTTTCCGGTCAGCATAATTTGCCCGGAGATTTCGTTGGTACGCGTACATTCGCAACGCGAAGCGGCTTTAAAACACCGATTTATAACGCATATGCTCTTTCTGCAATGCTCGGGGAAACAATTCTTGAGTGCGCGACAGACGAAAAGCTCGGAGTTATCCCGACGCTTTGTGATAACGGCGATGTTGCGGTTGCAATTTTCAACTATTCAAAAAATCTCTTAAAGAAGAACGGAACACTCAACACACGCCTTGAGATTAAGCTTCCTGAGGGCGAATACACGGTCACGCATTACCGCCTTGACAAGGAAAACTGCAATTCCTATACTGCATGGAAAGAACTTGGACGTCCGGAGCACTGCTCGCAAAACGAGGCGGAAGCCGTAAATCAGGCAAGCATACTCAAACCCTGGTACGAAGATGAAGAATTTAGCGGCAGCGAATTTTCTCTCGATATGCAGCTTCCCGATTATTCAATATCACTTCTGAAGTTTAAGAAAGATAAATAACGTTCGCAAATTTTCACAAAGAGGGCTGTCTCACAAAGAAGTGAGGCAGTCCTGTTTTCGTTTGACAAAAAGAGGGCATTGCCTCAATTCAGTGAAAAATCACTTATTGAGACATGCCCTTATTATTTATTATTTTATTGTTCGTTTGTAGTTGAGTGTTAGTTCTGTGAACACAGATGTGCGTAGGGGTTAATAAAAGAGTAAGCTTTTCTGCGAAGACTAATCCTATGTTTTGTGAGAACGGATCAATTTTCTTTTGGTATGGCATTCTTTGCAGCCCACCACTCCTTGGCGCCTTCCCTTGCTCTTTTCGGTAGTGTTCCAGAATGTTTTTTATATGCTCTTTCCATATGTGACTGATTGCTGAAGCCGCACATATCGGAGATATATGACATCGAAAAAGTTGTCCTTATCATAAGGGAATGGCAGGCGTGCAGACGTCTTATCTGAAGATAAGATCCGAAGGTTATCCCCAGAAATTTTTTGAAGGAAGAGGAAAAATCGGTATGGCCCATTGCAAACATCTTCAGAATATCATCAATGAGAATCTTTTCCTGATAATGCTCGTTAACATATTTCATCGTTGAGAGTAACGGGGTGATTTTTGCTTGCCACAGATGCTCGGTTTTTGCAAGTTCTTTGCCTGTGGAGGCAAGCTCCGGGAGCAGAAAAATATCTTCAAGAGTTTTCCTGATTGCCGTTATGTCGACGTTATAGGTAGTGGATAACACGGCAAGCTGGGAAAGAAGGTTTTGGATAAGCATCTGTGAGGCTTTGTTGAGCGAGAAAATACGGAGATTATCATTGCTTTTTTGTGTGAACGCATGCACAAAAAGATGATTTTTTGCGTTGAGATACTCATCGGGTTCGGTTTTAAGGAAAATGTCATAAGTTATATCCGCAGAAAAAACGTGAGCATATGTTTCTTTTGTATGAACTGTGTGTGCCACACCTGCCGGGATAATCGCAAGACTTCCTTTTGTAAACTTACAGATTTCGCCGTGTATCGATATTGAAAAATCCCCATCGATGCAGTACCAAAGTTGGGGGAAGTCGTGGAAATGTTCGGCGTTGACCGTCTCATAGGGATAATGCTCCATTTGGATGAATATCGGATTTTGTAATAAGCGTTTGTGTGCCACAAAACTGTAACGAGATAGCTTGTTTTTATGAGCTTCCATAAAATCACCTCCGATTATTATTCTATCTGTGAAAAAGCGTTTTGTCAACAAGAAAAGAAAAAAAGAAAAAAAGAAGAAAAGAAGAAAAGAATTCCTTGATTTACCAAAAAAATGCGTAGGATTGTGCAACACTTTTAAAAATTGAAATGTTATAATTGTTTTAAAATCAGGGTGAAGTAAAAAAAGACAGATGACAAAAAGATTAAACGGAGGTATTTAATAATGTCAGCTACAGTAAAATTTGATTTATCAAAATACGTTGGAAACTTTAAGGTTTTGAATGCAACAAATGGAGGACCATGGCATAAACGATATACGAACGATCAGTGGCACTCTAATTTTGATGCATACAAAAAGGTCTGTTTTCCGTACAGCCGTAATCACGATTCTAACATTTACTCCATTTACGGCGGCCCATATGCTCATGATATAACGGCAATTTTTCCGAATTTCGATGCGGATGTAAATGATCCCGAATCGTACGATTTCGCGTGTACAGATGAGTCTATTCTGACAACGCTTGATGCCGGTACGGAAACATATTTCAGATTGGGACAAAGTATAGAGCATCATATCAAAAAGCACGGAACGATACCTCCGAAGGACTTTCAGAAGTGGGCGGAAATATGTGAGCATATAATAATGCATTACAATGAAGGTTGGGCAGACGGATACAATTTAAATATACAATACTGGGAAATCTGGAATGAGCCGGATCTGGATCCGGATGATGCCGAAAACAAGCGAACCTGGGGCGGAACAAAGGCACAGTTTTTTGATTTGTATGAGATTGCGGCAAAGCACCTGAAAGCTCGTTTTCCGGATTTAAAAATAGGCGGTCCCGCCTTAGCGGAAAAAGAAGATTGGGCTGAAGACTTCTTAAAAGAAATGCGAGAGAGAAATGTTCCCATAGATTTCTTCTCGTGGCATGTTTACGGAACAACTCCGGAGAAAATGGTTGGTAAGGCGGAAAGAATAAAAAAGCTTTTAATTGAAAACGGTTACGATAAGGCAGAAAGCCACCTTAACGAGTGGAACTATGTTAAGGGCTGGACAGACCAATTCATATACAGTCTGAAAAGCATCAAGGGAATAAAAGGTGCAGCGTTCACGATGGCTTGCATATGCGAAGCGCAAAAAGCTCCGATTGATATGCTTATGTATTATGATACACTTCCCGGAGGCTTTTGCGGAGTTTTTGACACTTTGACGTGTGAACCGCTGAAAGGATATTATCCTCTGTATTGGTACGGAATGTTCTATGATTTAGTAACTGAAATCAGGCAGGAAAATAAACTTGATAACATTTATTCTCTTTGCGGTATCGATAAAGAGGGAAAAACGCTCTCTGTTGTTACATATTACGATGATGACGATGATGCTCCTGATAAAAACATCTCTATAGATTTCGGTAGAACCGGAGAGTATGAAATTTATTTGCTTGATAAAGAGCATGACGGTGAATTAATCACAAAAACATCAGAACTTAATTTCAATATGAAAAACCATTCTGTGATACTTATCAAGGAGATTTAATCGGAATTATTTGCACGGTAGTTATTTATGTAAAGTGAAAATGGAGGATATCATGTCACAGCTTGTTTTATCAAAAAAAGAAATCAATTCCTTTGTTGGAGATATCAGAACGCTTGCAATAAGCGGTGTTGAGGATTTTTCTGCAGTCAAATGGACGACAAGCAATCCGGAGATCGTGAAAATACGTGAATTTGACGATTATAAGAATGGCGTGCTTGTAACGCTGTTGCAGGAAGGTACCGCTGAGATCAGCGTTATGCTCGGTGATGAAAGTGTAAGCTGTAATGTTTCAGCCCGACCGGGGCAGAAGGCTGACCCGAACGGCGAATTCAACTATTACATGGGTGATTTTCACGCGCACACATCGGAAATACATACAAGCGATGAGTTCAAGGAACGTCTCGGCGAAAGTGCTGACGATATGTTATCTCAGGTGCGCAGAGAAGGAAAGTTTGACTTTTTCACTGTTTCCGACCATGAGTGCCTGCTTGACGGTGAGGAAGTATTTTCGGTATATGAAGCTGCCGAGAAAAATCAGACCGACGATTTTGTTGCATTCCCCGGAATAGAGGAGCAGATTGATATCGACAGCACTGATCGCTACGGGCTTCCGCGCCGTGATAGCGGTGAGATAGTGACGATTAATCCGCAGGGTACTACCGATTCAAAATCGTGGGAAGAATTTGTGGAAAAAATACAGCCGAGTCCATACACTATTGCAAGCCTTGCACATCCGCAGGTTCTCGGGTACAGCCGCTACGGAATCTGGAACTTTAAGCTTGCCGAGCAAACCAAGCCTTTTATGCGCGATATAGTGCGTATGGTAGAAATGGGGCAGGGAAATTATGCCGACGGAAAGCTTTTGCGTGAATGGAATCTTGTAAGTGAGCGGATATACTCAATTGCGCTTGATTGCGGATATAAGGTCGGTCCCAACTGCTCCAGCGACTGTCACGGACCGGTGTGGGGTGCAACCTCGTATCCGGGACGGACGATTATCCTCGCCCCCGGAAAATCAAAAGAGCTTTTTCTTGATGCCCTTAAAAATGCGAGGGTATACGCAAGTGAGAACGGCAACACCAAAGTGTTCTATACGGTAAACGGTATGCAGGCTGCAAATACTCTTGAACTTACCGACGATTACGAATTTGATATCCGCATAGAGCCGTTTGAAAAACCGTGTGAAAAAATCAGCCATATTGATATTGTTTCCGATTACGGACTGACGGTCTGGTCAGGAGAGTTTGATTCGGAGACCGTTGACATCAGCGTTAAGCTGCATTCTGAAACAGCACGTTATTTCTTCATCAGAGCTTTCAGCGAAAACGGGATGAGAACTTGGTCATCCCCTGTATGGACGGGACGTGAGTTTGACGAGTGTCCTCTGCCGGAATTTAAAGGCCGGCCTATTGATAAAAATGGCTGGAGTGTAGAGTCCGATTGCGGGAAAAATCCCGAAACGGTAATCAACGGTGATCCGAATACACCGTGGGTTGCTGGCGGAACAAGTGCTACATTGACTATTGACATGAAAAAGGTCGAAACGGTATGTGGCTTTGGCTATTATCCGCATATTCCCGAGCGCGGGGAAAGCGGAGGCTATGCACATTACATAAGCGATTATGAGTATTATGTAAGCACTGATAACGTTCATTATAAAAAGGTAAGCGCCGGAATGTACAGAGAGTTTGGCGGCGAACAAATAGTACGGATAAAGCCAGTAGAGGCAAGATGGGTTCGCTTGAATGTTTTGAGTACAACGGGATCCGCCTCGCGCAAGCCCGGATACACAGACAAAGAAGTCCGCATAGGAGAACTTGACGTTTACAGCGTTTAAAGCCTTGTGGAGTATAGGAAAGTAACGAGAAGCCGTGCTAATGCACACGAACAGGGAAAGGAGAAGAAAATGAAAAGAACAAAAAAGCTTACAGCGATGATTCTTGCCCTTGTGATGGTGATAAGCTTTATCCCCGCAACAAGCGCAGACGTAGGTGCTGTGCTTACGTTTAGCTATGCCGTGGATCAATCGGATTGCGCTGATTTGGCGGCAAAACAAGCCAAGTATAACACCGGTAAATACTATTGGCCGGATAACGGAGAAGCAATCACTGAGACAACAACGGCATATATTGACACAGCAACTTCGGTATATCAGAAAGATTGGGCGAAAAAAACTCAGCCTTGGTTTTCATATGGTGAAAAAACATATTACTTTTATGAGATGAAAGGTTCTCCAAGCCACAACTGCTGGCCAACGTGTAGCAGTAATCATGCAACAGTTTTCAAGGTCAAGGTGCCGACTGGCACATACAAGATAACGCAGTCCTCTTTGAACTATGACTTGTATAGCGGAGATGTTGCGATATACATTGATGGGCAGTATGCCGGTGCGGAATATAACTCTGTGTTCAACGCTTCAGCAGGAGGCGAAGCCAGGTCGGAGCTTAATACACAGCTTAACACGCTTAGCTTGACTCCTGACGAGAACGGATTTGTGGACATTGTATTCAAACCCATAAATCGCTACTATAACGGGGCACGCTCTGCTCGCATTTACCCTATTGAGACAGTGTTTGAAGAGGTAGCGGAGTGCACGCTTTCCGACATAACCTATGATATAGGCACCGCAACGGTACTTTTAGGTGAGTCAACGGATATTTCCGCAAGTGCGCTTATGAGCGACGGAACTCTGCACCACTTTGCAGACTACGACAGCAAAGGAAGCGCAGATACATATGATTCTATAGAAATTACACAGCTGAACGGAGAAGAGTTTGTAGAGCTTTCAGATGTACAAGCTAAATCAGATAAGATTACGGCGAAAATAACCGCGAAATCAAAGGGAACCGCAAATATAAAAATCACGGCAAAAATAGGCGATGAAACAAAAGAGAAAATAGTAACAATAACTGCAACGACTCCGCCAAAGCTTGCAAGCGTCGCTTTAAGTGCGGATAAAGAAAGCCTTCCCGCGGGAAGACAGGGAAAATTAACGCATACGCTCACGCGTGACGACGGTAAGGAATATATCGGAACGTTTGATGCAGTATATGAGGCTGCCGATATCGAAGGCATCGATGTCATAAGCGTTGCGCAGGACGGAACGATAACTGCCAAAAGCGAGGGTAAGGCACGTGTTACGATAAAGGTTACGGCAACCGACGGCACAGACGTGGTTGTTGAGGATGATATGGAAATAACCGTAACTGCGCGCCCAAAGCTTTCGGATATCCAAGTTCAGACATCAAAGGATGCGTATGTTATAGGAGAGGTTGGAAGCTATTCCGTCACGGGAACTATGGACGACGGAATTGCGGCGACAGCCGACGAGATTAAGTCATATACCTTCACCTATGAAAACGATGATGAAAGCGTAATAAGCTTAAATGCGGAAACGGGCGAATTTTCCGCAATAGGCGAAGGTACGGCGGAAATCACCGCATCAACGGTAAATGAAAACGGCAGGACTCTCACCTCACGCAAGGTGGTTGAGGTTAAGGCAGAAGCCGAACCGATGACTATCGACTTCTCGCAAACAACAACGGTCAATAATCCCATAGACGGCAAAACTCACTGGGAAGCAACCTCCACACCCGGTTACGAAATAGTGACAGATGAAAGTAGTCTTTCATCATGGAGAAAGTTTACAACATGGCCTGACGGTATCGACCGCCTGCATATTGCGACTTCAGCAACCGGAGGCTTCTGGCCTGAAAGCGATGTTTCGGGAAAGAAAGTGACAATAGCTGTAGACTTTCCTGTTGCCGGATGGTACAGTGCGTATCTGACAGGCGGACAAACCTACGCCGGAGGGCAGTTCTCTGTTTTCGGTAATGGATCGTATCTTGGAGACTACAATTTCTATTATCCTACACAGGATGCGGCAAAGGATGGAAAAGCAGGTCCCGAAAAACGCCTGAACACTGCATACTATAAGGCAGGTAAAAATAAAATAACCTTTTGCGTAAGAGGAACGAATTATGCTACTCCGTATCTTCTTCTCCAATCACTTTCCTTTGTTCCGGAAACTAAAGAGCCTACAACCTCTCATATCGAGAGTACCCCGGAAGTTCCGCAGGCGCTTGTTGTAGGTGAGAAGTACGACCTTGAAGCGGTTGTAAAAATGACGGACGGCTCAGATTACAATATCGGTCTGAATGCTGACGGAACTGATGATACCGCAAACTATCTTACCGTTTCATCGGATAACACCGATGTTGTTGAAATTTCGGAAGTTAAAGGCTATGAACCCGGTGCATCCGGAAAGGTTACGTATAAAATCACCGCGAAGAATACAGGTAGCGCAAAGCTCACGCTTTCTGCGAAGGTAAGAGAAAACACCGTTGAAAAGGTTGTGCCGATAGAAGTTACAAATGAGGATATCGGAAGTACCGAGATTACAGGCGTTCCGGATGAAATGTATATAGGCCAGCGCGTAACGTTGGGTGCGAAAAACGTTCTTTCGGGTGGGCGTGTTCTTGCCGACGGAGCTGCAGAGAGTGTGTATACCTCCGCTGATACGGAGATAGCCGAGGTTGACGGCGATACACTTACTGCAAAAAGCGCGGGTAGCGTTGACATCACGGTGGCAACAACCTTCGTCGGCAAGACGGTGTATGGCACAAAGAAAGTTAAGGTGTCCGACGAGGTAATAAAGGACGTTGAGATGACAGCGGGCGGAAGCCGTCATATCCGCCTTACCGATGATCCCAACGACACGGTTCCTCTCTATATCACGGCAACAACGAATAAGGGCAGAGAGGTTGATCTTGCGGGTGTTGATGTCACATACACGGCACACAACCCCGAGCTCGCCGATGTTGATGAGGACGGAACAATATATCCTAAGGCTGAGGGAGAGGCGGAATTTTCGGTTTCGTTTGAGTTTAACAACAGTAAGTGGAGTGCGAAAAAAACACTTACAGTAGCACGCGGCAAAGCGCGGTTTACTCTCTATACCGAAGAAGAGCGCGAGGCTGCCCGCGAAAACAAAGATAAGTATGACTGGGCAGAAAAAATCGTTGAAAAAACAACGACAAAAGCGGATGCATATGTAGATCAGTTAGATAAGCTCTACGATATGATACCATCAGAGGGAATTCCGCGTGCATTCGTTATAGCGGTAAAGGGCGATCCGGAAGCATACATTTGTAAGTATTGCGGAGTGGATATGCGCAAAGATTACGGGAACTATTCATATAGAATTGACGCCCTAACCCGTCCGTGGAAAATTCAGTGTCCGGATTGTAAGCGTTTGTTCCCGTCAAATGATTTTGAAAAGCTTTATAAGCTTGGGCTTAATGAATATGGCGAATACAGCGCAGAGCGGGCACGCGAAAAAAACCAAGAGCTTATAGACAGCGGTTTCTTTGCAAATCACACTTCTCCTGCGGTAAGAAAATACGGATATCTCGGAAACGAGTTATATCCCGAAATAGGCACCGATCCGGAGTGTCCCGTAAAGCTTAATCCCGGTGAGGACCCGCTCGGCTGGGGTGCAGATGACGGCCTCGGCTATGTTACGGGAAAGGTTCTCGATAACGGGATACCGGAGCGGTACAATTTCATCGCATACTATCTGCATTGGGGTCTGTTTCGCAGTGCTTCGGGCGGATTCTCGGTTGGACAGGTGTATATCGCAATAAGAGAAACGGCACTTGCATATGTGTATACGGGAGATAAAAAATACGGACGCGTTGCAGCTGTTCTGCTCGACAGACTTGCAGATTTCTATCCCGGTTATGATCTTTCGATCTACGGCGAAAACATTCAGAATTCCGACGGCGGAACGATGAAGGGAAAGACCATAGGCCGTATATGGGAAACCGGCGCTTTAGGTACATACATACAGTCTTATGACGCTGTATTTGATATGTATGATGATCCCGAGGTGCTTGCCTATATCAGAAACAAGGCAGAAAGAATCAAAATGCGCCATGCAAAAAACACGCCGTCTCAGATCCGCACAAACATTGAGGACGGTCTTATCCGTGAAGGTCTTGAGGCTATAAGAAGAAATCAGGTTTCGGGAAACTTCGGTTACCCGCAGGTACCAAACGCATACGGCGCGGTTGTTCTGGACTCAATGCCCGAAACAAAATACTGGCTTGATTATCTCATGGCGCCGGGCTTTACAAACAAGGGCGACTATTCCCCGGGCGGAGGAATTCTTGATCAGCTTGTAAATCAGGTAGACCATGACGGCGAGGGTAACGAGGCATCGGATTATAACACCGACTGGATGGTTACTTTGCTTGGTATTCAGGACGCTCTTGATGACTATGACCCGGATGCTTTTGCAAACGCAAGCCTTTATAACAATCCGAAATTTGTGAGAATGTTCTATCCGTATGCTCCGATGGTAATGGCATCATATACTCCGGAGATAGGCGACAGCCAGTCCACCGCGGAAAGAAGCTTCTGGCTTGAAACGGAGAATGCGATAAAAGGATATCGCAAACTCAGTGACGAGCGCACAAAGAAGACTCTTGCGCAGTATATCTATATGCGCAACGGAAACACAACGGATGGACTCAACGAAGGTATTTTCGTCAAAAATCCGGAGGGCATTCAGGAAGAAATTAAAAAGATAATAGAAGAAAAGGGAACGCTCAATCCTCCGGCAGAAATGCTTACAGGCTTCGGTTTTGCGGCATTGCGTGACGGTGTTGAGTTCTCCAATGTGACAAATCCGACGCAATTTGATAACCGTCATGGCTTCTGGATGTATTTTGGAAATAACAGCGCATCTCACGCACACCGCGATAGCCTTAATCTTGGTATGGATGCTTTTGGATTGAACTTTATGCCGGATCTAGGATATCCTGAGGAAACGCAGAAGCAACCGAACAGATTGCAGTGGATACGTAACACGCTTTCGCACAACACGGTAGTAGTAGATGGGAATGAACAGAAAGGAAGCGATGTCCGCGGTAAATCGCTCCACTTTGACGATTCTGAGATGATTCAGCTTATGGACGTGGATGCGAAGAACGTTTATCCGCAGACAGATATCTACCGCCGCTCGGTTGTTATGGTGAAAATTGACGATAATAATTTCTACGGAGTAGACTTCTTCAGAATAAAGGGCGGAAATGACCATCTTTACAGCCTCCACGCCCTCTCTGATGAAATATGCGATACAGAAGGTCTCTCTCTTGTGCCTCAGAAGGATGAAAATGGAAACTATAAGGGTACCTATGCTGGAATTGATGCAAAGTACATAAAGAACGAGAAGACCGGAAAGGTGCGTGCGTATACCGAGAATGCTGTGCTTGCTGAAAACGAAGTTGTTCTCGAAGCGGAATTCGGACCTGACCCCAATTCACCGGATGCGTGGGAATACGATACAATTTTCCCGCGTGGCTATACATGGCTCAGAAATGTGGACCGTGATAACTCGCAGTCCGAACAGTTTGAGGTAGACTTCAAGATAAAGGACTTTAAAAAGGCGCTTGGTGGCAAAGCCGGGGATTTGCATCTCCGTGCGACAATGCTTTCCGTGGGAGAGGGAACAACGGTTTCCACAGCTGACGGATATCCGCCGCAGAAGGCTGAAAACAAAGCAATTCCAAGCCTTCGTTATCTGCTTGTAAACCGCATGGGCGAAAATCTTGACACTATGTTCACAACGGTTCTTGAGCCGTATCGCGATACCCGTACACTTGGCGGCGCGCAGGAGCTTACGCTCAGCATAAAGGAAGGTGCTGAAACGGCGAATGATACGCACCGCGCAGTTAAGGTTACGCACAAGGATGGAACGGTTGACTATGTTTTTTATGCAACAAGCAACGAGGTGACCTACACTGTTGAGGATAACGGACAGACGATAGACTTCCGCGGCTTTGTCGGTGTTTACAGGGTAAAGAACGGCGTGAATATATACAAATATGTTTGCGACGGAGATATAATCGGTGAGAACACGGAAAAAATGGTTTCAATAAAGGGTAGGGTTTCAGGCTTCACCGAGGACCTTGCGTTTGAAAATGAAATACGTGTGAAGCCGTCAGCACCGGTTGATGAAGAAATCTTACCGGAGCTTGCAAACAGGTATGTCTTTATCGAGAACAACGGTCAGAGAAACGGTTCGTATAAGATTGAGAGCGCAAAGCTTGATGCCGTGACCGGTGAGCTTGTGCTTGACATCGGAACGGCAACGCTTATCCGCGAATATAAGGATAAGTCAGATCTCGATGGCGGCTTTGTCTACAATATCGCCCGCCGCAACGATTGCGTGATACCGTTAAGCTTCGAGGATGCAAGCCTTCCGACATTTGGAACGTATACGGATGGAACGGTATCGGCAGGCTCGCGTTATGAACAGGTGATAACGGCGCAGGATTCAAACGGCAATAAAGCGACGATTACCGGCGAGAATTTGCCACGAGGTGCCGGCTTTAACAGCGAAACCGACACATTCATCTGGAAACCGGATTCCTCGCAGGTAGGAGATAACCACGTTTCCCTTACGGCAACGGACGAATACGGAAGAAAATCGACAATCCACTTTGTTGTAACAGTTTACGGTTCAACCACCGGCGGTTCATCCTCCGATAAAACGGAGACTCCGCCGACAGATAATACCGACACACCCGCCGGAGGTGGTGGAGGAGGCGGTGGCGGTGGTGCCGCACCGACCGACAAGCCGGAGGATAAGACGCAGACTAACGAATCTGATACAAGCGGTGAAAGCGGAGAAAACGAAGAGAATGAAGGAAACACTGATAACACGGGCACGGAAAACACGTCTCTCCGCTTCACCGATCTTGGCAATCACGATTGGGCAACTGATGCTATCAACACCCTCGCTGATAGCGGAGTTATTAAGGGTACATCCACAACCACATTCGCACCGGCAAACAATATAACTCGCGCAGATTTTGCAAGCCTTCTTGTCCGTGCATTTAACCTTTCAAGCGATAATACGGAAAACTTTGCAGATGTATCGGCATCAGACTACTTCGCATCCGAGCTTGCAATTGCGCGTAATAACGGTATTATCAGCGGTATCGGGGATAACAAGTTCGCCCCGCGTAATACCATCACCCGTCAGGATATGATGGTAATCGTCTACCGCGCACTCGAAGCCTCCCTTGCCATAAAGGGAGGGGGACCGTCGAATGACGGTGGAGGGATTTACCCCGACTTCACCGCAGTCGCTCCTTACGCAAAAGAAGCTGTCTCTGCTCTTATCTCTGCAGAGCTTGTCAACGGCAAGAACGGGAATATTGCACCAACTGACTACACCACTCGCGCAGAAGTGGCAGTGCTCATCAAGCGCATATTGGATTATAAAGCCTCCCTTGCCTAAAGGGAGGGGAACCGCCGGATGGTGGTGGAGGGATATCTCAAAGGAAACTGAGCAAAGTTCCCTTTGAAAAAGCCCTGCCCCTGCAACCGGGGCAAAAACTGGTTAACACACTTATGTGTTATTATAAAAATTCAAAAACTGGAGGAAAAATCATGAAAAGAATTATTTCAAAGCGATTCCTATCCATGGCATTGGCAATTATTATGGTTGCCGCACTTATCCCCAGCACCGCCTTCGCAGCAGTAGGTGACGAACCTGCAAATTATAATTATGTGTTTAACTTGGATGCACATGGAGTCACCGGAGTAAGCAGTGGATTGAAATCCGGAAACCATAGTATTGACAAGATGGTGGAAGGAAGCGAATCCTCGCCGTGGGGATTTGTCAATGTGTACAACATTGGTATTGCTACATTACGTGCGACGTACCTGAGCTTGGCGATAGGAGATGCGGATAACGAGGGAGTTGCATTTGCTCCGGGGGTAAGCACCGAGGATGTACATGGGAAGCGTACAGCGCTTGCATTTGAGATTTCCGCTTCAGCGGGCACTTATGATGCAAAGCTTTCGGTGAATCCGCAGACAACTGCAACTGAGCTTGAGGTATACCTTGTTCCAAAAAGCAAATATGAATTTTCGGTGTATGACGGGACTAATTCGGAAACTTTCTATAGTAACGTAGAGGCTATGAGCGCAAACTACCGTATAGGTAAGGTTGATTTGTACGGCGAAAATGCAGAGAACACAGATCTCTATATCGGTCGTGTAAAGCTTACTGAAGAGGACTATTATCTCGTTTTTGTCCCGTGCGGAGTAAATACAAAAGCTGTACAAGACAACCAGAGTAGATGGATAATGCAGCCCACCGGCTTTAAGCTTGACGGAGTTATTGAAAATACAGCTGAGCAGCAAGATGTAAGCGATGAGATTTCAACAGCGAAACAAAGTTGTAACTGGTGGTCGTATTCTAGGTATTTCAGAACGACAGTGACAGAAGGTGTCTTGACAGCGTATAATGCAGACACTTATTCATACGGAAATACTTCTGACAAAATTCCGATGGTTATAATGAAATTTAAGGCAGATAAAACAGGCAAATATAACCTGCAATTAAAAACTAATGCAAATGGCATTTCAATCAAACCGTTCGCTGCAGCACCTCTTGTAAGCTATGCAAAGTATGATGAAACATTCGCAACAAACATGGAAAGTGCACAAGAGGAAATAGGAGTGAAGGACAGCTATAACGTAACAAGCGATTCCTTTGCGGAGTTCACGAAGCTTGATGAATATGGCTCATTGGGACATTTTAATTTCTCAAGCATATCCGAAGCGGATACATATTACAATGTGAAAGTAGATGACACAAGCAATTTGGAAAACGCAGTGTTAAATCTTGTAGAGGGAGAAGAATATTTCCTTGCATTCTCACTTGACGAAGCGTCCATTACGCTCGCAGGTGGAACAGTCGGTAACGGGGTGTATACAAGTGGCGGAGCCAAGGGAAACGAGGTTGTCACAGTCCAGACTGGAAAAACAAAAAATGCATATCAGGCCTTCATCATCTCGGGCATAAATCTCGTTCCGGTTGCTGACGAGTATGCAGACGCATACAAAGCCGACCGCAAGCTTTACGACGAACTGACAAGCGTTACGGCAGAAAATAACAGCACAAACACACTCACCGGATATTCTTCCAACGCGATTGTTACCGTTGTTGCACAGGAAATCGCAACGGGTGAGAGTGTAGCAACTGACGTTGTAAACAAAAACGTAGGTGTAAACACAGAATATAAGCCAAGCGCACCGTCGGTCGGTGATGATTATGAGTTCATGTACTGGGCAGTCGGGCTTGGTGCAAATCGCAAGATTGTGTCTTTCGATAAAGATGAATATTCCTTCAATGTAGCACCCGGAAGAAATCTGGTCTACGCAGTATACAGAAAGACGAATAACGACACAAAATATGCATTCTTCTTTGACGGAAGCAAAACCGTTATGGGAAAGAAAGAGATTTCGGGTGGCAGTGTAACGTTGCCGGCACTTCCCGGTGCAATGCCTGCCTTTGGCAATCCGACAGGCTGGAAGTACACCGCTGAAGATGATGAAGTGGCATTGTCGGCAGGTGCGGAAGTGGTCGACCTTACGGATGATACCTTCTTCGTTGCAGATTATAACGGTAAGAAAACGGTCACGGTAACGATAGACGGAAAAGAGTATGATTTCACTTACGGAGAAGATGTAAAGCTCGGCGATTATGCATCGGTCCGCGAGAATAAAAGCGGTGAAAACGTATTCAACTATTGGAAGAAGGGCGATGAGATCATCTCCTTTAAGCCGAATTACACCTTTAAGGCATATGAGGATTGCACTCTTACTTCAACCTATGCAAAGTACGAGCCGCTCAATAAGACAGTAAGACGCATTTTGTTGTCGACTGATGCAACGACCGGAATAACCTTTGCGGAGTTTATCGGTCTTGACAACGCAATTGAGAAGGGAATTCTTTTCGGTACTGATTATGTAAATGCAGAAACGAAAGCAGTTATGCAGACGGATGCAAATATTTTCTCGGTAGTTAACGAAACAGGAAAAACAGCTGTTGGTTATGCTATCCTTAGTGACGGGAAAATAGTTTATTCAGACAGATAACAGACTAAAGCACAAAGCAAAAAATCCGGAAATTTTTCCGGATTTTTTGCACCGATACATTATTTATGGAACATTTACGGAGGATGCGATATATGGATTTGAAAAAGCTTGTTTTTGATATTGTCAATTGCGATTGGCAGGGAAAAATTAAAGAAATTTCATGTGATGGATTGTATGTAAAATATAATGGAACAGAAGCGGTCGTCGGTGGCAACACCATCCCTGCAAAAGCACGTGCATATATGCTTCTTGCAAAAGGAATTTCCGAGGGAAAGCCCGAATTTGAAATCACGCAGAGCGCGTCCTTTGATGAATGCGGAGCAATGCTTGACGTTTCCTTCGGCTGCCCGCTGAAGGTTTCTTCAATCAAAAAATATCTCGAATATATGGCGGCTTTTGGGATGAATCTTCTTATGCTGTATACCGAGGATATGTATGAGGTTGATGGATATCCTCACTTCGGCTATATGCGCGGAAGATATTCTGTTTCGGAGCTTCGCGAAGTTGATGATTATGCAGCTTCTCTTGGGATTGAGGTTGTTCCGTGTATGCAGACGTTCGGGCATCTCGGTAAATTTCTCCGATACTCCGCCCATGCAAATATAGCAGAAAATGCCACTGTTCTTCTCCCCGGAGAGGAAGAGACCTACAAATTTATCGAAGCATGCATTAAAACGTGCAGACAAGCTTTCAGATCAAAGCGTATACATATCGGTTGTGACGAGACCCGCGGATTGGGGCTGGGGAAGACCTTTGCGCGCAGTGGCTCATGCGACCGCGCCGGGATTTTTAAAATCTTCAACGAGCATGTTGTGCAGGTCACGGAAATATGCAAAAAATATGATTTCCACCCCATGATGTGGAGTGATATGTATTTTTCTATCGCCGCTCCGGGTAAAGGAACATATGATACGGAGATTGAGGTTCCGCAGTATGCGATAGACTCAATGCCTGATGCGGATATGGTTTTCTGGGATTACTACCACGAAGATAACGATTTTTACCGAATCAACATTGAAGCGCATAAGAAATTTAACCGCAAGTGCATCTTTGCAGGCGGAATATGGACGTGGAACGGCTTTGTCCCGAATTTCCGTTACACCTATGATACCGTAAAGCCTGCCCTTGAGGAGTGTCTCCGCGGCGGAGTAAAATCCGTTTTTGGAACTGCATGGGCATACTCTGATATAAATCATATGCAAGCTCTTTTCTGCCTTGCAATGTATTCGGAATACTGCTGGCGTGGGCTTGACTGCACGCGGGATGATATCAATTCTGTCGGAGAATTTGTAAGCAAAACTTCTTTTGAGCTTACAGAAGCTATAAGTGACTTTTTCTGCGGACTTGTCGGCGACTTCAATATTGGAAAGCTTGTTCTTTTCAGCGATCCGCTTATAAATCTTCTTTGCTATGATTATGATTTGCCAGCATATGAAAAGTGCTTTGCTCATTCTCTTGAAATTTTTGAGAAATATCCAAACGCCCCGCATATTGACTATTACAAGGCACTCTTCCGCGCAGTCCGCTCAAAGGTCCGGTTGCAGCGAACCCTGCGTGATAACTACAAGGCAGGAAACAGAGCGTGGCTTTCGGATTTTGCGGACGTGACGGTGCCGAGGATGATCAGTGAATTTAAAGCGCTTTCCGTTCTTTTCGATGAGCTTTGGCATAACGATCAGAAGACCTTCGGCTTTGAAAAAACCGCAAACGATTTTGCCGCAGCTATTGCAAGAATCGAATATGCCGGCAGGCAGGTGAAGCGCTATCTTAACGGTGAAATATCCGAAATTGAGGCGCTTGAAGAAGAACCGCTCCGTGGTGAAAAACAACAGTTTTTGCCGGTTGAACGAGTTATGAATACCCTTGCATAAATGTTATAATTGATTAAGGAAAGGTAGAAAAAATGAACAAGTGGAAAAAAGGTGCAGTTACGCTTGCGTGTGACGAGTTGTATGAACGCATAAAAGGCAAAAAAATAGGACTTATGGTGAACACAACAGCAATAGACAATGAAGGAAATCTTCTCATTGATGCAATAGTGGACAGCGGCGTTGCACAGGTTGAGTTTTTCTTTGGTATGGAACACGGAGTTCGCGGCAATCTCTATGCAGGTGGCGGAGATTCTGATCCGGTTGATGCGAAAACAGGCGTAAAGATAGTAAGCCTTTATAAATATCCGCGTCTTCAGCCACCGGTCGAGTGGGTGGAAAAGGTTGATGCAATTGTGTTCAGCGCACAGGATGTAGGTGTGCGCCACTGGACATACACTCCTTGGATGATGCTGCTTATCGAGACTTGCGCAAAAACGGGGTGTGAGGTGATTATCCTTGACCGTCCGAATCCTATCCGTGGTGACATAATTGAGGGCGCACCGGCAGAGGAAAAGTATGTGGGTAAGCATCTTCTTTCCGGATTTGCGTATCCGATCCGCCATGGAATGACGATAGGTGAGCTTGCGCTTATGTATAATGATGTTAAAAATGTCGGCGCGAAGGTTACTGTTCTCAAAATGCAGGGGTGGAAGCGTGATATGTGGTATGACGAAACCGGGCTTGTGTGGGTTCCGGGAAGTCCTAATATGCCGGATACAGATTCTCCGCTTTTCTTTGCAGCAACGGGACTTTTGCAATCGTCAAACTTTTCGCTCGGAATTGGAACGACAACACCGTTTGAATTTGTAGGTGATCCGAGTTTTGACGGAGAAGCACTGGCACGCGAACTAAATTCGAGAGATATTTCGGGAATTTATTTTATTCAGAAATACTATATGGCGATGACCTATCTGAAACCGCAGGAGGGAAATGGGCGTGAGCTTGTGCTGTGTAACGGCGTGTATATGGTTATAAACGACCGTGACGCATGGCGCCCGGTCCAAACTCAGCTTCATATCATAGATGCGCTTGCAAAGCTTTTTCCGGATAAGGTGAATTTTGAGTATGAGCATCATGCACGTGGGCGAATGTGCACGGATGCAATCTGTGATGCGCTTAAAGCTGGAAAAAGCGTTCTTCCGATCGCGGAAGAATGGAAGCAGGGCGCCGAAGAGTTTGAAAAAGCAAGAGAAAAGTATTTGTTATATTAATTAAATAAAAAACGTTACCGCCCTACGGCGTTTCCGTAAGGCGGTAATTTGTTGTACGTTTTTACATGGGCATAAGCTCGAGAAGAACAACGGCGTTGTTTTCCATTGTAAGTGTGAGCGTATTGTTTTCGGGAGAAACTGTGCCTGCGTCTTCTGCTTGGAGTGCACCTGCACGTCTTATTTCTTCCTTGATTTCTTCGCTTGCATCCTGCGGACGACCAAGCTCACAAAACTTGGTGTAGCAGTTTGCGTGTGTTTTGTCGATGACGTATTTGGTAACCTTGTATTCCTTATCAAGTCCTTCGAAAACAGTGTCAAAGGTCATTGCGGGAAGGTCAACGGTAAACGTCGGATCTGCATAGCAGAGAAGCGCAGAAATATGTCCGTCTGATGTATGACGTGAGGGCATAATGGAAACGCGCTCTTCCTGGAGGTCAACGTAGTGGCAGAGCTTTTCATCACCGAGCTTGTTTGCAAGAACGTGTGCATTGAAAATCGGCTTCGGATAAAAGCTCTTTGAGAAGAAGTTGCGGTGTCCCATAAGGTCCTCTGTAAGGTCGTGCTGACCGGAAAGGCATATCATGAGAAGATCCTGGTCGATGATTGATTCATCGTAATATGTGAGAAGCTTTGCATAGTATGCCGAATAAAGCTCGTTCTCACGGAACTCAAACATCGGACACTTGTCCATACCGTAGTATCCGTCCGTTGCACCGCCCCACTCATCACAGATAAACGGAATGTCCTTAAATCCGCACATATCCGCAATCTTCTTAACCGTAAGCGTGTTCGGATAAGAGTCATATGCATTAAGCGGGCGTATTCCTGCGTTTGCCGCG
>JAZLCV010000025.1:0-15274 GCA_045614365.1 Eubacteriales bacterium
AATGCCCGGAACACGTAAGCTTGGACGTACCACTGATGCCCGTATGGCAATGCTTCGCGCAATGGTTACGTATTTGCTTGAAAACGGAAAAATTGAAACCACGCTCATGCGTGCTAAAGAAGTTCGTCCGCTCACCGAGAAGATGATCACTCTCGGAAAGACAAACACGCTTCACAATAAGCGTCAGGCACTTGCCTTCATCACGAAGGAAGATGTTGTTAAGAAGCTCTTCGACGAGATTTCGCCGAAGTATGCAGATCGCAACGGCGGTTACTGCCGCATCACAAAGCTCGGTCCGCGCCGCGGTGACTGTGCTGAGATGGCAATAATCGAACTTATCTAACATCATACAAGCAAAAGGATTACCTCAGAGTTTCAAGCCTCTGAAGTAATCCTTTTTTCGTTATTTCGACTTCAGAGATACAGCTTTCGGGGAGGGTAAAGCACTGTGCCCGGCTTGACAAAGACAATGTAGAAAGATATAATATATAATTAAGACAGTATAAAAAAGAGGTGAGGAAATGTCGCTTGTGGAGTTTTTTTCGAAACATAAAAACATCGGAATAGCACTTTCAGGTGGCGTTGATTCCATATATCTTATGTACGAAGCAGTTTCTTGCGGTGCAAACGTGCGTGCGTATTTTGTAAAGACAGAGTTTCAGCCGGAAAGCGAGCTTGAAGATGCCGCAAAAGCGGCGGAAGAACTTTCGGTGCCTCTGTGTGTCATCGGTTTCTCTGCGCTCGGAGATGAAAATATAGTAAAAAATGGTGCAGACAGATGTTATTTCTGCAAGCGCGGGATGATGGAGAGAATAACTGCGGAAGCGCGCGCTGACGGCTGTGAAGTTATATGCGACGGAACAAATGCATCGGACGACGTTTCGAATCGCCCCGGATTTCGCGCTTTAGGTGAGCTTTCGGTCATATCCCCGCTGCGTATATGCGGATTGACAAAAGAAGAGATCAGAGAACGTGCACAGGAAGCAGGTCTTTCGGTGTGGGACAAGCCTTCATATTCGTGCCTTGCAACGCGGATAAAGCAGGAACAGTCGATTTCGGAGGAAAAGTTAGCAAGAGTAAGAAATGCGGAGGAGGCACTTTTTTCTCTTGGATTTTCAAACTTCAGAGTAAGGCTTAATGAGCGGGAAGCAACGCTTGAGCTTTCAAAAAAGGACACGCTGTGTTTTTTAAAAAATAAGAAAAAGATAGGAACAATGATGCAAGAATATTTTGATTTTGTCGTCGTTGAGCCGGAGGCGCGGGAATGAGCAGTTTTCATATCGACATATTAAATAAAGTTAAAAGCGGAGAAATAACGGTTGAAGAGGCAGAAATTATGCTTAAGACCGAACCTTTCCGCGATATAGACTTTGCGAAGGTGGATACTCACCGCCGTATGCGCAACGGAGCATGTGAGGTCATATACGGCGAGGGAAAGAGCGAAGAACAGATAAACGGAATTTTAAAAGAGCTTTCCCATGCAGGAGAAAGAAATGTGCTGATAACACGTCTGTCGGTTGAAAAGGCAGAGAAGATACCCGGAATAAGATATTATAAAGAGGCGAGAATCGGTATTTATGGAGAAAACGCAAAAGTATCCGGATGCGGCAAGGTTTTAGTTATAACTGCGGGAACAAGCGATATTCCGGTTGCAGAGGAAGCCGCACTGACGGCAGAGTTTTTAGGTAACGATGTAAAGCGCATATATGATGCAGGGGTTGCGGGACTTCATAGGCTCCTTCATCATCTTGATGAAATAATGAGCGCAAGCGTTATTATCGCCATTGCAGGAATGGAAGGTGCGCTTGCAAGTGTTGTCGGAGGTCTTTGCGACTGTCCTGTGATTGCGGTGCCTACAAGCGTTGGATACGGTGCAGCGTTTGAAGGAATGGCGGCACTTCTTGCGATGTTAAACTCCTGCGCGAGCGGAGTGTCCGTTGTCAATATTGATAACGGCTTCGGAGCGGGATATCTTGCAAGTATGATAAATCATAAGCCGAGGTGAAAAAAGATGAGAACGCTTTATCTTGAACTTAATATGGGCGCGGCAGGAGATATGCTTGCGGCGGCACTTGCAGGCTTGCTCGATGATGCAGAAAGCTTTGTAAACGAGCTTCGCGGGATGAACATACCGGGAACTAAGATAGCTCTTGAAGATAAAAAGAGCCTCGGTATCAGCGGAAAAGCTTTTTCTGTGAAGATAAACGGGAACTCGGAGGAAGAAGAACATCACCATGGACATTCAATGCACGATATCGGGCATGTTGTAGAAAATCTTAATACAAATGATGGTATAAAACGCGATATTCTTGCGGTGTATAACATAATTGCCGAGGCGGAGAGCAAAGTGCACGGCGTAGAGGTGCGCGAGGTTCATTTTCACGAGGTGGGGATGCTTGATGCGGTAGCGGATATCGCAGCGGTCTGTCTTGCGATGCAAAAACTGGGACCGGTAAAGGTGGTTGCAACTCCTGTACACGTCGGTTCCGGAACGGTGAAATGTGCGCACGGAATTCTTCCGGTTCCTGCCCCTGCCACGGCAGAAATACTGCGCGGAATACCTATGTACGGCGGAAAAATACATGGTGAGCTATGCACACCCACGGGCGCGGCACTTCTTAAATATTTTGTATCCGATTTCGGTGAAATGCCCGTAATTTCGGCAGAAAAAATCGGATACGGAATGGGTAAGCGCGAGTTTGAAACGGTAAACTGTGTCAGGGCGGTGCTCGGCACAGAAAATTTACGTGACGAGGTTTGCGAGCTTGCGGCAAATATTGATGATATGACGGGTGAGGAGCTTGCCTATGCAGCAGAAAAGCTTCTTGACTCCGGCGCGCTTGATGTGTGGACAGAAAGCATCGGAATGAAAAAATCGCGTCCGGGAACAAAGCTGTGCGTGCTGTGCGAAACGGAACGTGCCGAAGAGTTTGCAAGGCTTTTGCTGATGCACACAACAACCCTCGGTGTGAGGGAAAATACTTGCCGAAGATACATCCTTTCAAGACGGAATGTCACCGTAGAAACACCGACAGGCGCAGTGCGGAAAAAGGTATCGGAGGGGTATGGAATAAAACGCGAAAAATACGAGTATGAAGACCTTGCGCGTCTTGCCCGGGAAACAGGGAAAAGCCTTTCGGATATAAAAGAAATTATTTCGGGACGGTGAATAATATGTTCAATATAAAAATTGCGGACATTGCGATTGGTATAGAAAATAAATACGAATACATCCGTGAAATGTGTCGTGATTACATAACCGAAGAAGAAGCGGAGTTCTGTGTAAGCGTTACCGATGAGGAGATTATGTGTGAGGACGAGGCTGATAAAACAGGATTCCCGCCGTTTTATCTTGAAACGCTTGCAGTTTACCGTAAAATTGCGGATAAGATGCCGGAATATAACGGATTTCTTATGCACGGAGTTCTTATGTCGGCAGAAGGATACGGAATTCTTCTTACCGCGGAGAGCGGGACGGGAAAGTCTACCCACGCTTCTCTCTGGATGCGTCTTTTAGGAGAAAAGTGCGAGATTATAAACGGAGATAAGCCTCTCATTCGCATAATTGACGGTTGCGTATACGCGTATGGCACACCGTGGTGCGGAAAAGAAGGAATTCACAAAAATGCACGTGTTATCCTCACGGATATATGTTTTTTGGAACGCGGAAAGGAAAACAGTGTTTTCAGTGTTGAAAAGGGTGAAATAATGCAAAACCTCCTGCCTGCAATACATATACCGCAGGGCGATGGAGTGATAGCGGTTTTTGATGCCATTGATGCGATGGCAAGGTTTGTTGATTTCAGAAGAATACAATGCAATATGGACATCTCTGCGGCAGAAACTGCATACAATGAAATTATGAAAGGAAAGAAAACAAAATGAAAAAAATCAATCTTTTACTGCTTGCGGCATCACTTTTGCTTATTTTTAGTGCTTGCACAAACGAAACCGAAAAAATGATAATGGAAGCAGCTACGGATGCCGTTGTCATATTCGGTGCTTATGAGCAAGACGGTAATACGGAAAACGGCGCAGAACCGATACAGTGGAGAGTTCTGGAAAAAAATGAGAATGAAATGCTGCTCCTCAGTGAGTACATACTGGACAGCAAGGCGTATCACGATATAGTGGAAGATACAATATGGGAAGACTGCTCGTTGCGTGAATGGCTAAACGGTGAATTTTTTGATACCGCATTTTCCGAAGAGGAGAAACTGTATATAACTGAGACCACAAACAAAAATCCGGGGAATACCGACTGGCAGGTGCCGGATGCCAAAGATACCGTCGACAAGGTGTTTTTGCCGTGCATCGCAGAAATACTCGATGGTTATGTTCCGGAAAAGTATGTGAAGGCAAAAGCAAGCGAATACGCAAAAGCAAATGGCGTTGAGGTAAGAAGCGAAGAATACTGTATGTGGTGGCTTCGTTGCTGTTCCGTACATAATATCCCAACAGGAAATATTTATGCGGCAACGGCAGATGACATGGGAAAAACATTTGCGCGCGGGCGCGACACAACGCTGACAAGTGTTGGTGTTCGTCCGATGGTAAGAGTGAAGATCCCGGAATAAAAGCTTTACTTTTTCCGACAATGTGATATACTTATAAAAAAGGCATAAATGCCGAAATATGGAGGATTTGATATGGACAGAATAATGCTTAAAGAGAAGGCAAAGGAACAAATCAGGGGCAAAATATGGGATTTGTTTCTGATTACGCTTATTGTTTCACTTATAACGGGCGCGGTGAACGGAATACTTTTTTTGATTCCCGGAATAGGAACAGTCGGCGCGCTTGTTATAACAGCACCGCTTTCCATCAGCGTTTTCAAAATTTATCTTGACCTTGTAAACGAGAACAAAATCCCGGTTGTTGCGGATGCATTCTACGGATATTCGGATTTCGGAAGCTCGGTGCTTGTAGTTATTATCACAGCACTTTTCACCTTCCTCTGGTCGTTGCTTTTCATTATTCCGGGAATAGTAAAGGCAATCTCATATTCTCAGGCGTATTATATAATTGCGGAGAACAAGGGAATGCCGGCAATTGATGCAATCAACCGTTCAAAAGCGATGATGCACGGACATAAGTTGGATTATTTTGTGCTGCAGCTTTCCTTTATAGGCTGGGGGCTTCTCGGGGCTCTGACCTGCGGAATTGCGTTTATATGGATTGCACCATATATGAACGCAACATACGCAAACTTCTACAATACCGTGAAGGCATCATACAATGCCGGAAACGTGGCATAATACCATAAAACAAGCGTATATACCCTTGACATTTTCTGGTGTCAGGGGTATACTTAATATAATCAAATTGAAGGGTGATTGCAATGATAAAGGTAGGACTTATAGGTTGCGGAAAAATAAGCGTAGGACAGATTGCGGCGTTTGACGCGACAGGTGATGCAAAGATTGTTGCGGCGTGTGATTTATCCGAGGAAAACCTCAAAGTTGTCTGTGACAAAACGGGCGCTGTGGGGTATAAAGATTACAAAGAACTTATGACCAAAGAAGATATTGACCTTGTGGTCATATCGCTTCCGCATTTTCTCCATGGGGAAGCAACGTGCTTTGCGGCAGGTCTTGGTATAAACGTATTCCTTGAAAAGCCGATGGGCATTTCGGTCGCGGATTGCGAGAATATGATAAAGGTATGTAAGGAAAACAATGTTATGCTATGGGTAGGACACGCCCACTGTTACCATCCGGCATATATGCGCGCAAAAGAACTTATTGACTCCGGTGAGCTTGGTGAGCTTGTCAGCTTTGCGGAAACACGCAATATGAATTATTTTGCCGATTCGCGTCCGCGTTGGTTCCTCAAAAAAGAGCTTTCAGGTGGCGGAATAATGATGAACCTTGGTGCGCATTGCCTTGATAAGATGAAATATTTTTCAGACTCTGAAATAGATGAAATACACGGTCAGGTACATATCCGTGAAGGCTTTGATTGTGAGGATAGTGCTCAGTGCTTTGTGAAGATGAAAAACGGGGTTACGGGCGTAATAAATCTTATCGGACACACAGCGGCTTCAATGAACCCGACAACAGTTTACCTTACAAAAGGCGAAATCCGCATTGGTGGAAAGGTTGAGTATTGCGGAGCAGACGGTGTGTTCAAAACCGAAGAGATAGGCGGTTCGGGAATGCCTTTGCAGATAAAGGCGGTTGTCGAAACGCTTAAGAGGGGCGAAAAAACACCGTTCATCGGTGGAGACTATGGTCTTGATATCGTCCGTGCAATAAAAAAGCTTTACAGAGAGATTTAAATCGCCCTAAGATAAAAGAAATAATTTATTTTACTGGTAAATCAAAGGAGAAAAGAGATATATGAAATTAGGAATTGTGGGACTTCCGAATGTCGGGAAGAGCACGCTTTTTAATGCGATAACAAATGCGGGCGCAGAGGCGGCAAACTATCCGTTCTGCACGATTGAGCCGAATGTCGGTACGGTTACCGTACCGGATGAGCGCGTGGACAAGCTCTCCGAGCTTTACGATACGGAAAAAACGACGTATGCAACGGTTGAGTTTGTTGATATTGCAGGTCTCGTAAAGGGTGCGGCATCGGGAGAAGGCTTAGGTAACAAATTCCTGTCGCATATCCGTGCAGTTGACGCGATTGTTCACGTTGTACGCTGCTTTGCGGATGATAACATCGTTCACGTTGAGGGTGGCATTGACCCGATCCGCGACGTTGACACAATTAATTACGAGCTTATTCTCTCTGATATTGAGATGCTTGAGCGCAGACTTGACAAAACACGTAAGGCGGCAAAGGGAGATAAGTCGCTTCTTGTTGAGGTAGAGCTTTTAGAACGCCTTTCCGCACATCTTGGTGAGGGAAAGTGTGCAAGAAGCTTTGAAATGAACGAAGAAGAAGCTGAGATTATCTCCACTGTTGAGCTTCTTACCGCAAAGCCGGTTATATATGCGGCGAATATGTCAGAGGATGATTTTGTATCCGGTATTGACGGCAATGAATATTTTGCAAAGCTTCGCGCGTTTGCAGAGGGTGAAGGCTCGCAGATTCTTCCTATATGCGCAAAGCTTGAGGAAGAGATTATGGAGCTTCCCGAGGATGAGAGAGCTATGTTCCTCTCAGAGCTTGGCCTTGAGCAGTCCGGACTTGACCGTATGATTCAGGTTTGCTACGCACTTCTCGGTCTCATTTCTTATCTTACGGCGGGAAAGCCTGAGGTTCGTGCATGGACGATAACAAAGGGAATGAAAGCACCGCAGGCGGCGGGCAAAATTCACACCGATTTTGAACGTGGATTTATCCGTGCAGAGGTTATAAGATATACTGATCTTATCGAATGCGGATCTACCGCTGTTGCCCGTGAGCGCGGTCTTATGCGCAGTGAAGGAAAGGAATACGTTGTCGAGGACGGCGATGTTATCCTCTTCAGATTCAACGTTTAACGAAAAAGAGAAGGGGCTGTTCTGCTTTTTAGCGGGACAGTCCCTTTAAATTATTTGAAATTTGAAAAGATATATGTTATACTATAAATTAGTGATTTTATAAATATCTTGAGGAGTTACATATATTATGGCACAGAAGAAAAAGAAGACTGCCGCGGCGACGAAGAAGAAAGGCGCATCTTCGCGAAGAAGAAAGGCAGCGTCATCAAATCGTATAACTCAGAAAAGAAGGGCACAGCTTAATCAGCGCTGGGCGTTTCTCGCACTGTTTTTGTCATTGCTCACGTTCCTTGCACTTTTCAGGGTTGATGCGGGAGTAATAAACTTTTTGGGTGATTTTGCACGCGGCGCCGTCGGCGTCGGGTTCATTGTACTTCCGTTTGCTCTTATCCTTGTTGCAGGGCTTCTTATAATAAGCCGCGGAAAACCCGTTAAATGGCGTGTTGTTTGTGCGCTTCTTATTCCGTATCTTACGGCTGCGGTTGCTCATGCATTTGTAGGCACAACGGATATGTTGTGGTCTGAAATGACGGCATCCCACGGTGGCGTGCTTGCCGGATATCCTACAGCGCTTCTGGTGAACGGAATAAGCCGCATTGCAACGGTGATTCTGCTTATAACTGCTGCGCTTTTTGTTCTGCTTACTGCATTCAACCTCACGATAATGAATGTTTACGATGCAGTTCGTTCTGTTATTGCGGGAATGCACCACGAGGTCGAGTACGAGGAATATGAAGAGGAAGATGAGGTCGAGAAAGAACCGGAAATAAAGCTTCCGCGCCGAAAGCGCAGAATAATTGATATTCCGCTTGATGATGTCACGCCGGCAGAGTCTGATGAAAAAGAGCCGGAGACTAAGAAAAAAGAAGGTTTTGCGCTTGCGGAGTCAAACGTGAAAACTCCGGCAGAGGTTCTTATGGGAGAGGAAACAGAGGAAAAAGAGCCAGTACGTGAAGTCCCGGAAGAGGAGCCGGATGTGACGGAGGAGGCGCTTATAAACGAAGAGAATTTTGCCCGCGACGTTATCGCCGCAATCGAAGAGAGTGAGAAGAAAGAACTGGAGAAACGCGACGAGGTTGTTGCAAGCGGTGACGGCTTTGCTGTTCCGGAAGAGGTTGTGGAAGCAGAGACAGTGGAAATGTATGCATATCCGCCGCTGTCGCTTCTTGATCCGCCTACGGTGGAGAAAACCACTTCTGCGTCATCGGAGCTTCAGAGTGTCGGAATAAAGCTCGGCGAGACGATACGGAGCTTTGGCCTTGATATTAAGGTTGTAAATATCGTAAGAGGCCCATCCGTAACGCGATTTGAGGTACAGCTTGATGCAGGCGTCAAGCTCTCACGTCTTACCAACCTTGCCGACGATATTGCGCTGTCTCTCGGTGTTACCGGCGTGTTTATTGCACCGGTTCCGAGCAAATCCCTCATCGGTATTGAGGTTCCGAACAAAACCGTTCAGGTTGTAAATATATCCGAGGTTATTGCATCTGATGAATTTACCAAAAGCGACAGTAACGTTGCATTTGCTCTCGGTAAGGACATTACCGGAAAGTGCATTATTTCCGACATTGCAAAGCTTCCGCATATGCTTATTGCAGGTACAACCGGTTCCGGTAAATCCGTTTGTGTAAACTCGCTTATTATAAGTCTTCTTTATCGCTCGTCTCCCGAGCAGGTACGTCTTATAATGGTTGACCCGAAGGTGGTTGAGCTTAGCATCTACAACGGAATACCGCACCTTCTCATCCCTGTTGTAACTGATCCGAAGAAGGCATCCGGTGCTTTGCAGTGGGCGGTTGTCGAAATGATGCGCAGATATGATTTATTTGCAAAAAGCGGCGTTCGAAATATGGAAGGGTATAACAAACTTGTTGCAAAGACGGGTGAGGGCACGCCTATGCCCAATATTGTAATCGTTATAGACGAGCTTTCAGACCTTATGACGGTTGCGAAAAAAGATGTTGAAGCGTCCATTCTCCGTCTTACCCAGATGGCGCGTGCAGCAGGTATGCATCTTATAATTGCGACACAGCGTCCGTCGGCAGACGTTATCACGGGCGTTATAAAGGCGAATGTTCCGTCGCGAATTGCGTTTGCCGTATCGTCAAAGCTTGAATCAAACATCATCCTCGGCCGTGCGGGTGCAGAAGCACTTATCGGTAAGGGCGATATGATGTATGAGCCGATAGGAGCAGGAAAAGCCACGCGAGTTCAGGGCTGCTTTATCTCCTCCGATGAGGTTGAGGCGGTTGTGAATTACGTAAAGCAGAACGGAACTGCGGAATATTCGCAGGAGATTATTGACCAGATTGAAAAGCAGGCTCAGCAGAATGAAGAGAGCAGCGAGGGCGGCGGAGGCGTATTTGACGACGGCGATGCAGATGAAATGCTGGATGCGGCGATTGATGTCGTTGTGGAATCCGGACAGGCATCCACCTCGATGTTGCAGCGCCGCTTAAAGCTCGGCTATTCACGTGCCGCGCGAATTATCGACCAGATGGAGGAGCGCGGAATAGTCGGTGAATTTGAAGGCTCAAAGCCGAGAAAGATACTCATAACGCGCGATGAATGGCGCGAGATGAAAATGCGCAGAGAGGAAATGTAGAAGTGAACGGTTTTTTGCCCGTATGTAAAGCGGATATGGAAGAGCGCGGATGGGATTGGTATGATTTCCTGTATATTACGGGGGATGCGTATGTTGACCACCCGAGCTTTGGTGTTGCCGTTATTTCCCGTGTGTTGGAAAATGCGGGTTACCGTGTTGCGATTATGTCACAGCCGGACTGGAAGGATCCAAACGCATTCCGTACGCTTGGAAAACCGCGTCTCGGCATTCTCGTCACGGGTGGGAATATTGATTCTATGGTAGCTCATTATACCGTTGCAAAGCACAGAAGAAAGCGCGATGATTATACGCCCGGTGGAGTTATGGGTAAGCGCCCGGACCGCGCGATGTCAACCTATTGCAAGATGGCACGGCGTGCATATCCGGACCTTCCGATTGCGGCGGGCGGGCTTGAAGCGTCTTTGCGGAGGTTTGCTCATTATGACTATTGGGATGATACCGTACGCCGTTCTGAGCTTATCGAATCCGGTGCCGATATCCTTATGTTCGGAATGGGAGAAGACACAATAATTCAGCTTGCCGATGCACTGAATGGCGGTACTGCTGTGTCAGATATCAAAAATATACGAGGAACGGTATACAAGACCACGACATTGGATGATTGCATATATCCGTTTGTTACGGCACCCTCATACGATGAAGTGGCACGCGATAAAAGAAAATACGCAATGGCGGCAAAGATTCAGCAGGATGAGCAGGATGCCGTGCGCGGGCGCGCAGTTGCGCAGAAGCACGGTGACGTGTATATAGTGCAGACCCCGCCACCGTATCCTATAAGCACAGAGCGTTTTGATGAGGTGTATGAGCTTCCGTATATGCGCGATTATCACCCGTCATATGAGGCAAAAGGCGGAGTTAAGGCGATTGAAGAAGTGAAGTTTTCAATCATCCACAACCGCGGATGCTTTGGCGGTTGTAACTTCTGTTCGCTTGCTTTCCATCAGGGAAGAATGATAAGTACAAGAAGCCACGATTCCGTTGTTGACGAAGCGAAGAAGCTGACGGAAATGCCGGATTTTAAGGGATATATCCATGATGTCGGTGGACCTACGGCGAATTTCAGAAGCACCTCTTGCGAGGCACAGAAGGAAAGAGGAATGTGCAAGAAAAACTGTCTTTCGCCAACTCCGTGCAAGAATTTACACGTCGATCATACAGACTATCTTACGCTTTTGCGAAAGCTCCGTGCTCTGCCGAAGGTAAAGCGGGTGTTCATCCGCTCGGGTGTGCGCTTTGACTATGTGATGGCAGATAAATGCGATGAATTTTTCCGAGAGCTTGTGCAGTATCACGTCAGCGGTCAGCTGAAAGTAGCACCGGAACACGCGTGCGACAGTGTACTTAAGTATATGAATAAGCCGCGCTTTGATGTTTACAGAAGGTTCTATAAAAAGTTCTTCGAGCTTGATGCTCAGTATAATAAAAATCAGTTTCTTGTTCCGTATTTCATATCGTCGCATCCGGGATGTACTTTGCGTGATGCAATAAAGCTTGCGGAATATCTCAACAGCATTGGGCATATGCCGGAACAGGTTCAGGACTTTTATCCCACTCCGGGAACGATTGCAACGTGTATGTATTACACGGGGCTTGACCCGAACACGATGGAAAATGTGTACGTCCCGCGCGAGCCACACGAAAAAGCAATGCAGCGTGCGCTCTTGCAGTGGCGGAGACCGGAATGCCGCGCGCTCGTTACGGAAGCGTTAAAGACTGCGGGGCGGCAGGATCTTATAGGCAACGCGAAGCGATGCCTCATCCGTCCGGATAAAGCACCGGGACCGAGAAAGAAAGCTCCCGATGCCGCGCGCCCGTGTGAGAAAAAGGGCAGGATCGGGAAAGGCAGGGGCAGAAGATGATTATTCTCGGAATAGACCCTGGATATGCCATTGTCGGCTACGGCGTGATTGACACCAACGGAATGCGGCCGATATCATACGGCGCAATACGCACGGAAGCGGGGATTCCCATAGAGGACCGTCTTTCCGAAATATATGACAATATGACGGAGCTTCTGCGCACGTTCCGTCCTGACCACGTTGCGATAGAAAAGCTGTATTTCAACACAAATGAAAAAACAGCGATAAATGTTTCTCAGGCACGCGGCGTTATTGTGCTTGCATGCGTAAAATGCGGAGTGAAGATGCACGAATATACTCCGCTTCAGGTTAAAATGTCGGTGGTGGGTTACGGAAGAGCGGAAAAAGCGCAGATTATGGATATGACCAAAAGGCTTCTGGGACTGCGGAAAACGCCAAAACCCGATGACGCGGCGGATGCTCTTGCTATTGCGCTTTGCCATGCTAATACCACAGGCAGCCTTCTTATGAATTTGTAAATACGGGAGTGTTTTTTATGTTCAGCTATTTAAACGGAACCGTAGCGGAGCTTGAGCCTAATCTTGTTGTGATGGATGTAGGCGGCGTGGGATTTTCCTGCAATGCGTCTCTGAATACCGTTGCAAAGCTTAAGGCGGGGGTTTCCGTGAAGATATATACTTATCTCAACGTCCGTGAAGACGCGCTTGAGCTTTTCGGCTTTTATGATAAAGACGAGCTTGAGTCGTTCAAGCTTTTAACATCAATATCCGGTGTCGGTCCGAAGGTTGCGCTTTCAATCCTCTCGGTGGTAACACCGGCAGCCCTTGCGCTTGCGGTAACAACAGGAGATGAAAAGCCGCTTCTTGCGGCAAGCGGAGTGGGAAAGAAGGTCGCGGGAAGAATTATTCTTGAGCTTAAGGATAAGCTTGCAAAGAGCTCGTTTGATGTCGGCGAGATATCAAAGAGTGCGTTTGTTCCGGCAACATCGGGCAACGACGGAGAAGCGGCAGAGGCGCTTATCAGCCTCGGATACGGGCGTGACGAGATTGGCGCGGCACTGCGTGGTGTTGACACATCCGGTATGTCTGTTGAAGATATAATCAAGCTTGCGCTTGCAAGACTTATGAGATAGAAAGCGGGGGAGGATTATGAGCATAGAATTTAACAGCCCGTCGGCGGAGGAATATGCAGAGGATGAACGTATGGTGTCGTCACTTCTGACGAACCGTGACGAGCATGAGAATACCCTGCGTCCGAAAACGCTTTCGGAATATACGGGGCAGGATAAGGTCAAGGATCAGCTTCGCGTTTATATCGAAGCTGCAAGAAGCCGCAGTGAGCCGCTTGACCACGTTCTGCTTTACGGTCCTCCGGGACTTGGAAAAACCACGCTTGCAACCATTATCGCAAACGAGATGGGCGTTAATATCCGCACCACATCCGGACCTGCGATTGAAAAGACGGGAGACCTTGCGGCACTGCTTACAAGCCTTAATGACGGAGACATCCTCTTCATTGACGAAATTCACCGTTTAAATCGCAGTATTGAAGAAATTCTTTATCCTGCGATGGAGGATTACGCACTTGATATTATTATCGGCAAAGGTCCGTCGGCAAGAAGCGTAAGGCTGGGGCTTCATCGCTTCACTCTTATCGGTGCGACAACGCGAGCGGGACAGCTTACGTCACCGCTGCGTGATCGCTTTGGCGTTATTATGCGCCTTGAAATGTACACACCTGAAGAGCTTTCAGGAATCGTTAAGCGAAGCGCGGATATACTTGGAATACGCGCAGATGATACAGGAGCCGCAGAAATTGCACGCAGAAGCCGCGGAACTCCGCGTATTGCAAACAGAATACTCAAGCGCGTGCGTGACTTTGCCGAGGTGCGCGCTGACGGTGAAATTAACCGTGCTGTTGCCGATATGGCGCTCAATGCGCTTGAGATAGACGAGATCGGGCTTGATATGACTGACCGTCGCGTTATTGAAAGCATTATATACAACTTCGCGGGTGGTCCGGTGGGGCTTGACACACTTGCCGCAACAATAGGCGAAGAAGCAGTCACGATTGAAGACGTTGTAGAGCCGTATCTTATGCAGCTTGGATTTTTAAGCCGAACCCCGCGGGGAAGATGTGTCACGAAAAAAGCATATGATCATCTCGGCATTCCGTTTGAGGGACAGCTTGAATTGTAGACAAAATGCGTAAACCTGCAAAAGGTTGAAAATGCTCGAAAAAATAAACTTTTTAGGGCTTACGATAAAAAAATCTTAAAATAATATCAAACTTTTGTAATTTTTACTTGACAATTGAAAAAATGTCGTGGTATAATACAAAATGTAAATAAATATATTTGGTGGTTCTCTGTTTTGGAAATGTTTGAAACTTTAAAGGACGAGGAGCTTATATCCTTATCCCGCGCCGGAAACCACAGCGCGGAGGAAGCCCTTATCCTGCGTTATACCTCTTATGTAAGGAGCTTTGTGCGTCCGTATTTTCTTGCGGGTGGCGATTCGGAAGACCTTATCCAGGAAGGTATGATAGGAGTTATAAAGGCGATATCCGGCTTTGATGATTCCGGTTCAGTTTCCTTTAAAACGTTTGCTGCCATGTGTATCCGCAACAGAATTTATTCTGCAATCCGCCACTCTATGCGCGATAAAAACCGCCCGCTGAATAATTATATTCCGATTGGCGGCGAAGAGGATGAGAGTGTGGCGGCGCAAAGTCCCGACAAAACGGTCGACCCGGCAGAGCAGATTATCGGAGAAGAATCTTACCGCGAGCTTTTAGGCACTGCGGAAAAGCTTCTTTCCGGATTTGAACAGAAGGTGCTTTTGCTGTATCTCAAAGGTCTGTCGTATGCGGAGATTTCAAAAAGCGTAGGGAAACCGCAAAAGTCGGTCGATAACGCAGTTTCAAGAATACGTCGCAAGTTTGCGCAGTATTTCGAACAAAAAGGCGATATCAGGTAAAACCTGTTGAGCAAATATTATTACAAATGCCCAAGTAGCTTAAAAAATTATCAGAGCGCAAGATTGAGGTGTCGGTGGAAGTCCGTCCTGGGGCAAGTCTTAAGTCAAAGAGAGGGTATCAAAATGTACGAAGACAAGACATTAAAATGCAAAGAGTGCGGAGCAGATTTCGTGTTCACAGCTGGTGAGCAGGAATTCTATGCAGAGCGCGGATTCATGAACGAGCCGCAGCGCTGCAAGGCTTGCCGTGACGCTCGCAAGGCTGCAAGCCGCGGCCCGAGAGAGTACTTCACTGCTACATGCGCAGCATGCGGCGGCGAAGCAAAGGTTCCGTTCGAGCCGAAGACTGACCGTCCTGTTTACTGCAGCGATTGCTTTGCAAAGATGCGCCAGGAAGACAATCAGTAATTAACG
>JAZLCV010000026.1:0-3735 GCA_045614365.1 Eubacteriales bacterium
GTTATTGATATTTTCAACTAATACAGATAATTCTTTTGTTCAACGAAGTGCGAAAAGCTCTGCAATTGTATTCGCTGTGATTTCATACGTTCTCCCATCTATCAGCTTTATTCTCGGGTCAATCATACGCGGAAGCTGACCTCTTTCAACAAGCTCGACCCTCAATGTGTACGGTGCGGAAAGCTTGTGCAACGGAATATCATTAAACTTTGCAATTGCTTCTTTTGTGCATTCTGCAATTTTCGCATGTGCCTTTTGTTTCGAAAGGAGCATTGCACCACGCCACGTCATTCCCTTTTTAACCTCGCAGGTAACAGCATCGGGAATAAACTCATTTACTTCTGCACAAAGCTTATCGTCCCCCGACACCATAATAACAGGTTTCCCAAGTTCGCTCGCAATCAGTGTGTCAAACTCAGCTTCCCCGATTTTTTTGCCGTTGAGCCAGTAGTTTTGTACGCTTGCTGAACTGAACGTATGCTCGAGCACTCCTCCGTATGTCCCTGCCATTGCATGATATCCCAAAAGAATTATAGCATCGCAATCTTCAAGCCCGGGATATCTCTCACCTGCCGGCAGATATCCGCTTATTATGTAATCTACATTTTGGGAGAGCTTATCATATATAACTGTGTTTGCTCCGCCATGACAGTCACGGACATATATTTTCCCAACACCGGCTTCCTTTGCTGCATCTGCACAGACATTTATATCCTCGGTCATCAATGCTCTGCCTTCCGAGATTCTGTCACCCATCACTTGTTCTTTTGAATATATTCCGCTTATACCTTCGCTGTCTGTCATTATATATAAATTCATAATAAAGCTCCTTTTTACTTTACTCTGTTGTATGCATCTTCATAGACTGCCAAAAGTTCGTCAATGGGAAGTTCTAAAAGCTCTGCTTTGAAGGCATCCCACTCACTCATAGGTCTTTGTCCGATTATGAACTTTGTGATGTTTTCTGTTACAAAGCTATCGATAGATGTGCTGTAATCTGCTACAAGAGTTGCTTCGTCATCTGTAAGAGAAACCCATCTTATCGGATTATAATATTTGACGGTATGCTCCAATATCATATCCGTTGTAGCCACCTGTTCATCAGACGATGCTGCATCTGCAGCGGCAGGATCTATTCTGAGATATGAGCCTGTCGTCTGGAATCCGTATTGCAAGATAGGAGAGCTTCCTTCATCTGTTATAAACTTCTTTTTAGCATCGACAACTTCATATGTCTCACCCTCTTTGCCCCACGAAACAGTTTCTGACCCTATATCTGAATAGAACCAGTTCACATAACGCATAGCGTTCTCTATCCGTCTTTCATCTCCTGTATTGAGCACCATAGCCCCCGATGGGTCAACGTTATATTTATTTACCTTGTTTGTTGCCGTTGAGGTATTGGCTTTCGGAGGAACCATTGCTGTAAGATTGAACCCGGGATTTTTCGATCTTGCCATAGAATTAAAAAAATCTATTCTCGTCTGATAGTCGGCCATAATGAAGCCTCGATCTGTTGTTATAAGTTCCTGCCACTCTGCAGCCTTAATTGTGAAAAGATTTGCAGGTGCAAGTTCTTCGGTCACCATCTTGTTATAGAACAGAACTATATCCTTCATTACATCTTCTGTTGCTCCATAGCTCCACTTGTTATTGTTAAAATCGTAATAGAGGGTATGGTAGAAATATTCTTTAAACGATGGTCCGGTAAGGCATATGTTATCAAACCCCGATCGCACACAGAACGGATATGACTCGGGATAAAGCTCCTTCAATTTTTTTGATACCTCATAGACCTCGTCAATAGTCTCCGGCACCTCCAGATTATGCTTATCAAATATATCCTTGCGATACAACCATCCACGGACATTCTTTTGACGTTCCATTCCGTATATCGGAGCACGATAAATCTTACCATCGAGATGTGTTCTGAATTTTTGCATTTCGCGCTCGTCTTCGTTTACATACTCCCAAAATGCATTATAATCTGTCATTATCTCAGGATAATCATCGAACGGAACAAATGCCCCCTGTGTGCAATAGCTTGAGAATGAGCTCGGTTGATTATGTACGGCGAGAACATCAGGGAAATTTTCGCGGTCTGCCATTATAAGCGGGAACTTTGTTCCAAAATCAGCATTAGGAACCGCGGTTATGTTAACCGTTCCTCCGACTCCCTCTTTAATATACTCCCAAACCTTCCAACTCTCTTCATACGGCCATGACGCATGACTTGTTATCGCCACATTAAGAACTGCATCATCAGCTATTGCTTTTCCTTCGGGAATTTCACCGAAGTCTGCATTTCCGGAATTCGCGCCGTTCCCGCCGCAGGCACAAAGAGCAAGTAACATAACTGTTGCAAGGGTTAGAGCGATTAGTTTTTTCATTTTGAAGGTACCTCCTGTTTTGTATAATCCAATATTCGTTTGATAAGCACTGCGACCTCTGCGCGGGTTGTATAATCAGTGGGTGCGATAAGACCTGATTTGCCGTTGACTAGTCCTGCGGAGATGAGCACAGAAACGGCTTCTTTTGCGTAATCTGCGACAGTGGTGTAGTCGGAGTATTGCGGTTCGTCATAAATGCCGAACCCTACATTGAGATTTTGTAGCGCACGGTAGACTATTACCATCATATCCTGGCGGGTGATGGTGTTGCGCGGTGCGAACTTGTTATCACCAATGCCGCTTACAATTCCGCTGTTGCGCGCAATTGCAAGCTCGGGTGCGAAGTAGTCGCTTGCAGAAACGTCTGCGAAGTTCTCTGCATTGTCCGATGTGAGGTTAAATGCACGAACGAGAAGAAGTGCAAAATCTGCGCGGGTGATATTATTTGCCGGCGCGAAAGTTGTTTTTGATGTACCTTTAATGATACCTTCTGTTGCAAGAGCATTTATTGCATCTACTGCCCACGCGTGGTTATCAATATCTGTGAATACCGAACGCTCCGGGATGCCTGTCGCCACACCGATGTTATCTGTATCGGCATCTGCATCGTTATCCTTATCATCAGAAGGGTTGTTTTCATCCGGCTTATCGGTCAACTCTCCATAAATTCATCATACAAAGCAGGCTCACGAAAGCACACGAGCTTTTGACAACAACCGACCTTCCGTTGGGAGCCATTTCCGATTTATGCGGCTTTTCGTCGCAATCTCATTTTTCAACTTGTTTCAAAAATGAATACAATGTTTCCCCCGCAAGCATACGAAAACAAACGTAAATATAACAACAATAGCCTATCTTCATTAGAGAATAGGCTATTGTTGTTATTTATATAATTATGCAAATCAACCCCGAACAAGTTTCGTTTGTAATGCGCTCTACTGCCTCTTTCAGCTTCATTCTTGCATCGTGAGGCATTTTACAAAGTTTATTATGGAGACCTTCATTCACAAGGTCATGAAGAGATTTACCGAAAATATTAGATTCCCATATCTTTTCCGGAGCATCTTCAAAATCGCGCAACATACAAACAACCAGTTCCTCGGACTGCTTCTCACTGCCTACGATAGGAGCAACTGTTGTAGTTATATCAGCTCTCAGCATATGAATTGACGGTGCGCTTGCACGCAGACGTACGCCGTATTGTCCTCCCTGTTTTACTATCTCCGGCTGTTCGAGCGTGAGTTCATCAAGCTCGGGCATTACAATACCATAACCTGTTTCACGCACCTGCTCCAACGCATCTGCAACGCGTTTATATTCGCTATTGATCTCCGAAAGATTCGAA
>JAZLCV010000027.1:0-5402 GCA_045614365.1 Eubacteriales bacterium
AGCCGTCATCAGCCCGAGCTGGTCAATCCACGCAGGCGTCGGCACACGCGCATATTCCTTTATTTGGGCAATGTGCGGAGAAAATCAGGAATTTACCGATATGGACCATGTCGGAATGAAGGAGTTGTTCTAATATGAAAAATATGTTTGATCTCACAGGTAAGGTTGCTCTCGTAACGGGCGCATCCTACGGCATCGGCTATGCTCTCGCAAAGGGATTTGCAGAGGCAGGCGCAAAAATCGTTTTCAACGATATCAATCAGGAACTCGTCGATAAGGGTCTTGCTGCATACAAGGCAGACGGAATCGATGCAAAGGGCTATGTTTGCGACGTAACAGACGAAGCAGCAGTAAACGAGCTCGTTGCAAAGATTGAGAAGGAAGTCGGCGTTATCGACATCCTCGTCAACAACGCAGGCATCATCAAGAGAATCCCGATGTGCGAAATGAGTGCAGCTGATTTCCGCAAGGTTATCGATGTTGACCTCAATGCTCCGTTCATCGTTTCAAAGGCAGTTATCCCGTCGATGATCAAGAAGGGTCACGGCAAGATTATCAACATCTGCTCAATGATGAGTGAGCTCGGCCGCGAAACTGTTTCTGCATATGCTGCAGCTAAGGGCGGTCTCAAGATGCTTACACGTAACATCTGTTCCGAGTATGGCGAATTCAACATCCAGTGCAACGGTATCGGCCCGGGCTACATCGCAACTCCGCAGACTGCTCCGCCCCGTGAGAAGCAGCCGGACGGCAGCCGTCATCCGTTTGACCAGTTCATCATCGCTAAGACTCCGGCAGCGCGCTGGGGTGATCCGGAAGACCTCGTCGGACCTGCAGTTTTCCTTGCATCCGATGCTTCCAACTTTGTAAACGGCCACGTCCTTTACGTTGACGGCGGAATTCTTGCTTATATCGGCAAACAGCCGTAAAAAATCATGCCGCGTGCTTTTTTGCACGCGGCAGTTTTGTTTATATGTTAATCAATCAAAATATGATTTATCGTGGTAGGCTTTTTTTGCCTGTTCGAGAAGGAAGGTATCTTCTTTAAACGCCTTGTATGCCTTTGCAAGCTTTTCGCTTGCAAGACGTGCGGCGGCTTCTGCAATGCGTTCATTTATGCCGATTGGATCGTTACCGCTGTACCAGTTCGGGAAGTTAAATGCCCAGCCACCGTCGGCGATATTTACGCCTGCATCAGCAAGCTTTTGCACCTCGGGGAGATTACGTGAAAGACCGCTCTCAATTCCAAGGCGATCAAGATGTACAGACTCCGGTGCGGCTGCCATCACCAGCGCCGTTTCGCCGAAGCAGGCGTGACCTAACTGGATGTTCTCGTTGTAATAGCGGAGAATGAGCTCTTCGTCTTCTTTTGTAAGCTCAGGGATTGCGCCGGAGCCTTTTTCGAGAAGAAGCTCTGCCATACCATAGGGAGCGATCTTTATGTCGACTTTTGTCCAAGCGAAAACTGCCTTGTGTGGCTTCATATTCCAGTTTCGGGAAAACTGGTTGAGCCAATGGGTGTTTCCACCGTGAGAATTGGCAACAAGAATTTTGGTGAATCCGTTTGCGGCAATTTCGTCACAGAGCTGTTCAAGGAGTGTTATCTGCATACGAACATCAAGGCAGACTGTTCCGTCAGGACGGTACGCGTGAGGACCTCTCGGAACATCACCGAAGGTAAAGTCGGGGAAAATGCAGACCGTTTCAAGCTGTGAAGCGCGGTGTGCTATGTAGCTGCCCTTGACTATGTCTGTTCCGAGCGGAAGATGAAGCCCGTGCTTTTCAATGCATCCCATAGGGATAACGCAAACCTTTTCGGATGCATCGCGCAGCTCTGCAAAATTCTCGCTTGTGGTATAAAGCCATCTTGTTTCCATTATGATTCGCTCCTTATGTGTTTTGTATAATATTAGTATAAAGTATACCACAGATAAAAAGAGAATTCAATGCAAAATCGTACGAAAGAGGAAAAATTACATTCCTCTTGATAAAAAGGGCAGACAGTGGTAAAATATTCTTATCATCATACAGGAGACAAAGATATGAAGAAAGACATAAACCTGACAATGCTCATGGATTTTTATGAGCTGACAATGGCAAAGGGGTATTTTTCGAATGGAATGAAAGATACCGTAACGTATTTTGATATGTTCTTCCGCAAGATTCCCGACGGTGGCGGTTTTGCAATTATGGCAGGCGTGGAGCAGCTTGTCGATTATCTCAGGTCGCTTACGTTTGACGATGAGGATATAGAGTATCTTCGTACAAAGAAAATTTTCGATGAAGAGTTCCTCTCTTATCTGCGCGATTTTAAATTTACCTGCGATGTATGGGCGGTGCCGGAGGGAACTCCCATTTTTCCGGGAGAGCCGATTGTGGTTGTCCGCGGTCCTGCGATTGAAGCGCAGATGATTGAAACAATGGTGCTTCTCACAATAAACCATCAGAGCCTTATCGCAACAAAATCCAACCGTATCGTGCGTGCGGCACAGGGCCGTCCCGTTATGGAGTTCGGTTCTCGCCGTGCTCAGGGGTATGACGGTGCAATTTACGGTGCGCGCGCAGCGTATATCGGTGGGTGCGTGGGAACAGCGTGTACAATATCAGAACGCGATTTTGGCGTGCCTGCCACCGGAACAATGGCGCACAGCTGGATACAGATGTTCCCGACGGAGCTTGACGCTTTTCGCGCATATGCGCGCACATATCCGGACAACTGCGCTTTCCTTGTTGATACCTATAACGTTTTAAAATCCGGAATCCCGAATGCAATAAAGGTTTTTGATGAAGAATTAAAGCCGCGAGGATGCAGACCGAAGAGCATCAGAATTGATAGCGGCGATATGACATACCTTTCGAAAAAAGCGCGTAAAATGCTTGATGATGCCGGATATCCTGATTGTAAAATCATTGCATCCAACGCGCTCGATGAATATATTATCCGCGATATTATCATGCAGGGCGCACAGATAGACATTTTTGGTGTAGGTGAACGCCTTATCACTTCGCGCAGTGAGCCTGTTTTCGGCGGGGTATATAAGCTTGTCGGAGTTGAATCTGGCGGCGAAATAATTCCGAAAATCAAGCTTTCCGAGAACATCGAGAAAATTACGCTTCCGGGCTTTAAGCAGGTGTGGCGTCTTTTCGATAATGAGAGCGGCAAAGCGATGGCAGATGTTATAACTCTTCACGATGAGATTGTTGAGAGCAATGTGCCGTACGAGCTTTTCCATCCTGAGCATACGTGGAAACGTAAGACGATTGAAAATTTCACGGCGCGTCCGCTTCTTGAAAGAATTTACGACAAGGGGAATTGTGTATATAAGAATCGCACGATTGAGGAAATCCGCGACTATTGCGCAAAATCTACGGATGAGCTTTGGGCTGAGGTCTGCCGCTTTGAGAACCCGCATAAGTACATCGTTGACTTGTCTGAAAAGCTATGGAATGTTCGCAAAAACCTTCTTGATACACATTAATAAAATTAAAAAGGAACGCAAAAAGTTCATCTTTTTGCGTTCCTTTTATGTCAATACCCTTTTTAGGCATCTGTACACAGTTCCTCAAGATAGCGCACGGCGCTCATTGCATCGGAGGCGTAAAAGTCTGCACCTATTTTTTTAGCATATTCAGGTGTAAGTACCGCACCGCCGACAAACACCTTGCACCACGGCGCACACTTGCGTAAAAGCACGATTGTTTCTTCCATAGCCGGAACCGTGGTGGTCATAAGCGCAGAGAGTCCGACATATTGTGCTTGAAGCTCGCAGACTTTTTCTGCAATTTTTTCGGGAGCAACATCGCGCCCGAGGTCAATAACATCGTAGCCGTAATTTTCAAGAAGAAGCTTAACTATGTTCTTGCCGATATCGTGAATGTCGCCGCATACCGTGGCGAGGACGAATTTTGCCTTTGATGGTGACTTTTCCCCATCTGTCTGCATTGCGCATTTGATTTTTTCAAACGCGCTCTTTGCCGCTTCGGCACTCATAAGAAGCTGAGGAAGATATACAGTTTTATTTTCAAATCCCCGTCCTACGGTGTCAAGAGCGGGGATAATTTCATTGGTCACGATATCCAGCGGCGCAGTCTTTTCAAGAAGAACGGCGCATTCCAGCCCTGCCTTATCGCGAAGTCCGCGAATTATCGCTTCGGAAAGCACTGAGGTGTAATTTGCATCGCGCTTTTCTGTGGCGGCAGGTGTTTGTGTGGTTGTGATCGCGAAGCTGTCTGCTGCAGAAATATACTCGGCACAGTTTTGGTCAAGCCCCTTAAGTGCGCGGTAGGTGTAATAAGTTCTCATCATATCCGCGGAATACGGATTCATAATTGCCGCGGAAAGCCCGTTTTCGAGCGCAAGTGCAAAGAATGTACCGTTTATGGCATCGCGGTTCGGAAGTCCGAAGGATACATTGGAAACACCGAGAGAGGTGTGGACACCAAGCTCGTTTTTTATGCGCCTGAGCGAGTTGAGCGTTGAAAGTGCGGCTGATGAATCTGCGCTGATTGTCATGGCGAGAGTATCAAAGATGATGTCTTTTTTTGCAATACCGTAGCTTTCTGCAACGGAAAGTATTTTCTTTGCGATTTCAAAGCGAGCGTCTGCCGTATCCGGAATCCCGTTTTCATCAAGTGTGAGTGCAACGACAACGCCACCGTATTTTTTTACGAGCGGGAAGATTGCGCGCATGCTCTCTTCCTTTCCGTTCACGGAGTTTATCATCGCTTTGCCGTTGTAGCACCGCAGTGCGCTCTCCATCGCCTCGGCATCAGAGGTGTCGATCTGAAGCGGAAGGTCGCTTATCGCCTGAAGCTCACGCACGGTATCGGTAAGCATCTGTTTTTCATCAATGTCCGGAATACCGACGTTTACATCAAGTGCGTGAACCCCCTTTTCCTGTTGCTTAACTCCTTCTGCAAGGATGTAGTTCATATCATTTTCCAGAAGCGCCTGCTTAAAGCGCTTTTTGCCTGTTGGGTTGATGCGTTCACCGATGAGGATGGGATCGTTACCAAATGTAACTGCATGAGTATATGATGAAATAACGGTCATATTTTTGTCAAAAATTTCGACGGGAGTGATATTTTTTGTTTTGTCTACGACCTTTCTGATATATTCCGGCGTTGTTCCGCAACATCCGCCTGCAACGCGCACACCGAGCTTGATAAGCTCGCATACATCGTCTGAAAATTCGTCTGCATCAACATCAAATACCGTTTTGCCGGAAACAGACTTCGGAAGTCCTGCATTTGGCTGAAAAACAACGGGTACGGAAGCGGCGGCAAGAAGTCTTTCCATAACGCCACGGAGCTGGCGCGGACCGAGAGAACAGTTTGCGCCGATAACATCGGCACCTATGCCCTCAAGAAGTGCAACCATTGCCTCCGGAGTCGCACCGGTC
>JAZLCV010000028.1:0-2113 GCA_045614365.1 Eubacteriales bacterium
GAGCTCTTTGAGGAACTCAAGGCAAACATCCTCGACCGCGTCCGCGCAGGTATGGATACCGACGATAAAACAATCCGCGACAAGCGCTTCAAGGTTCTTTCCGACGAGCTTATCGCAGAGTACTCTGAAAAGTATCCGGAGATTGAAACATATCTCGGCGAGTGCATCTATAAGCTCCAGAAGATAGTTGTCCGCCAGTGGCTCCTTGAGGGCAAGCGCGTTGACGGCCGCGCCCTTGATGAGGTTCGTCCTCTCGCCGCAGAGGTTGGCGTTCTCCCGCGCACACACGGAAGCGGTATGTTCACACGCGGTCAGACTCAGGTTCTCACCGTCGCAACCCTCGGCACAATTGCTGACCAGCAGAAGCTTGACACAATCTACGAAGAAGAATTCAAGAGATATATCCACCACTACAACTTCCCGTCCTACTCCGTCGGTGAGGCTCGTCCGAGCCGCGGTCCGGGCAGACGTGAAATCGGTCACGGCGCTCTTGCAGAGCGCGCACTTGAGCCGGTTATCCCGAGTGAGGAAGAGTTCCCGTACAGCATCCGCCTCGTTTCCGAGGTATTAAGCTCCAACGGTTCTACCTCTCAGGGTTCTATCTGCGGTTCCACTCTTGCACTTATGGACGCAGGTGTTCCGATTAAGGCTCCTGTTGCAGGTATCTCCTGCGGTCTCGTTACCGACGAGGATAAGTGGCTTACATTCATCGACATTCAGGGCGTAGAAGATTTCTACGGCGATATGGACTTCAAGGTTGCAGGTACTAAAGCAGGTATCACTGCTATCCAGATGGACCTTAAGATTGACGGTCTTACTCCCGAAATCATCAAGAGTGCACTCACCATCACCCGTGATGCAAGATATCGCATCCTTGACGAAATTATGCTCCCCTGCATCGCAGAGCCGAGAAACGAGCTTTCAAAATATGCTCCGAAGATGATGCATATGACGATTGATCGGGAGAAGATCCGCGATGTTATCGGTAAGGGCGGCAGCGTTATCCAGAAGATCGTTGCAGACACAGGTGCAAAGATTGACATCGAAGATGACGGAAATGTTTACATCTCCGCAATCGACATCGAAGCTTGCAAGAACGCAAAGAAGGTTATCGAGACAATCGTTCTCGATCCGGTTGTCGGCGAGCTTTACTACGGTAAGGTTGTCCGCGTTATCCCGATCGGCGCATTCGTTGAAATTGCTCCAGGTAAGGATGGTATCGTTCATATTTCCAAGCTTGAAAACCGCCGTGTAGAAAAGGTTGAAGATGTTCTCAACGTCGGCGATCTGACATGGGTTAAGTTTATGGGCATCGACGATAAGGGAAGAACAAACTTCTCACGTAAGGATGCTTACAACGACCTTGCAAAGCGCGAAGCAGAAGAGAAAAAAGAAGACTAATTTTAAAATGTGGTCTCCCAAAATGGGAGACCACATTTGTATTTTTTGATTTTTCCTGCGCCTGATTTATTTGTGGTTGTAATGCATTTAGTTTCCGCACGCATTTCCACCTGAAAAGCTCTTAATTTCAACAATTCCTTTAACCACATCACGCCTTCCTGCATATAATGCTTAAGGAGGCTGATTTTTTTGGAATATAACAGACTTGCCGCGGTGCGGTACGCCCGCCGATGGGCTTTTCGCCGTAATCCTGCGTATTACAACTTCGATGAGCTTGGCGGTGACTGCACAAACTTCGTTTCGCAATGCGTTTACGCAGGTTCGGGAGTTATGAACTTCACCCCTGACACCGGTTGGTACTACATCTCTCCCGATATGAGAGCACCCGCTTGGACGAGCGTGCGTTTTTTCTATGACTTTATGACAACAAACGAAGGTCCCGGACCGTATGGCACTCAGGCAGAGCTTTCCGAGGTGCGACCAGGTGATGTTATGCAGTTTGCTTACAACGGAAGTGAAGATTTCACACATACGCTTCTTGTTGTCGGCACAGGCAGAAATCCTAACCCTCAAAACATACTTCTCGCCGCACACACGCGCGATGCTTTTGCAAGACGAATGAGCACCTATGATTACACAAACGCACGGCTTATCCATATCGAAGCCGTGCGCGAACCGTAATCTCCGCCTTCCCCGCCTCCGCTTAAAGCGG
>JAZLCV010000029.1:0-2084 GCA_045614365.1 Eubacteriales bacterium
AGGAACGAATGCTTACACCGGAAGCCGTGAGGTCTCCGAGCGTTCCGTCGCGCATAAGCTCCATAGACATCGGAGTACTTGCAGGATAAACAGAAAGCCAGAAGGAGCCATCACCTGTTGTTGCTCCCTTTAAGATATCACGTACGCGGTGAATATTCTGGAAAAGACCGCCGGAGCAACCGCCGACAAAGCCCTGATCAACATACAGCTCACCGTTTTTGATTTTATTTAAAAGAGATACCTTCTTATCATCAATACCGAGCATTTCCTTTGCATCGCGGTCAACACCCGCAAGGATATCCGGAAGATTTTTCTTAAGTTCGGAGATCCGGAATGCATTCGACGGATGGAACGGAAGTGCAATCATCGGCTCTACCTTTGACAAATCCACCCTTACTGCACAATCATAATATGCACCGTTTTCGGGATGAAGCGGCTTATAATCCTCCGGACGGCCGTGAACCGTCAGAAAATCGCATACAGTTTTATCCGTTTCCCATATAGATGAGAGGCAAGAGGTTTCCGTGGTCATAACGTCAATGCCGTTTCGGAAATCCATGCTTAAGTTTGCGATACCGGGTCCGACAAACTCCATAATCTTATTCTTTACGGCACCGTCCTTGAATACTGCACCGATTATTGCTATCGCGATATCCTGCGGTCCGACACCCGGACGTGGTACACCCTCAAGATATACGCATACAACATCCGGATACGCAATGTTGTATGTTTTAGAAAGAAGCTGACGTGCAAGTTCCGGGCCGCCCTCGCCAATTGAAATGGAGCCGAGAGCACCGTAGCGCGTGTGGGAATCAGAAGCAAGTATCATCTTACCGCAGCCTGCATAACGCTCACGCATATACTGGTGAATAACCGCCTGATGTGCCGGAACAAACTCACCGCCGTACTTCTTTGCCGCAGAAAGACCAAAGATATGGTCATCTTCGTTTATCGTGCCACCGACAGCACAAAGGCTGTTATGGCAGTTTGTGAGAACATACGGAAGCGGAAATTTTTCAAGCCCAGATGCACGGGCAGTCTGAATGATACCGACATATGTAATATCATGGGATGCCATTGCATCAAATTTGATTTTCAGCGAATCCATAGTATCGGAGGTGTTATGAGCCTCCAGAATTGAATACGCCATAGTTTTCTTTTTTGCCTCACTCGGAGTTGCAAGACCAAATGCGCTTGCATCCTTCATTGAGAGCAGGCAACCGTCTTTTAAATATACGCCGTTTTTGATAACAGAAACCATCTTTCAAACATCCTTTCTTATCTATTTAATTATAGACCAAATCACAGCTAAAATCAAGGTAATTTTCACATATATCCGACAAAATTTCATATGAAACTTTTTTGCCGTTTACTTTGATATCCGAAAGCTTCCCCTTTTCTTTTCCCTGCATATCAAAAACAAGTGTGAGTGTATCAGGAAGAAGCGATACAGCCATTCGTGATTTCCCACGAAGCCTGACCCCTGTGTCTTCAAGCAATGAAATCAGCTTATCTTTTGATATCCTCATCGAAATTTCCACATCCGGTTTATTTTCTGTTTGCTCGGTTTTCATACCGTAAACGATAAACAACACACACGCTAAAACAGCAATGCAAAGGATCATTGCAATATATTTTAATTTCCCGCTCATACAAGGAATCCCCCTTATTTGTTTTTCGACATCAGCTTTAGACAATTTTTACACAGATAATACGGTAAAATAATACTGTGAGGTGAGTTTCATGTGGTGAAAACAATTTATGCCGACGTTTTTTTTCTTATAAATTTTATTATAAATTACCTTATTTTATTCGCTTCGGGATATATAAGCGCACTCTACATCCGAAGGCTGAAACTTTTTGCAGCAGCCGCAACCGGTGCGCTGTATTCCTTCACCGCGTTCTTCCCCACTCTGCCTTTTGCAACCTCTCTACCGGTTAAGCTGTTTATGGCTGTTCTTATGATTATTATTTCATTCGGCTTTCGTAATATTATTAAAAACACTTTTTTGTTCCTCGCAATATCACTTGTTTTCGGAGGCGCCGTCTTCGCTGTAACACTTTTTGCAGGAAGTGACTTTTTT
>JAZLCV010000030.1:0-4584 GCA_045614365.1 Eubacteriales bacterium
GCTCTCCGTCTCCGTAATCATGCTTGCCTTGCTTGGTGGACCGGAGATAATGAAAATGGTGAGTGGGGAAGCGAAAATAAAAACGATTTCCCCGGATATCTTTCCGCAACATATGGCATTGAGCCGATGCTTAAAAAATACGACAGAGAACGCTATTTCTTCCCATCATCTCCGTGGGGTGGTGACTTCTATTCCTCGGTAACCCGTGGAACAACGCATAATACAAATTACCAGCCGCTCGTTTTCAAGGCGGCATATGAAACTGATTTTAATAACTATACAGAATATTTTTCAAAGATGATAGCCCGCTTCAGTGTAGAACAGTGCTGCTTCGGACTTCCGTTTATATCAAGCCTTAAAAACTTTATGACTGATGAGGATATCTACGAAGACCTCAAAATGCATGAATTCCATACCAAAAACGGTATTGATGAAGAACTGACGTTGTTCAAGTCCGTGACCACGATGGCAGAAAAGATGTTCGGAGAGTATACTGATTCAAAAGATCGCCTGAAAAAACAGCAGATGCTGCAATGCGAATGGATAAGGATAACCTTTGAGGCGCACAGAAGAAACAAGTGGTTTGCATCAGGCCTGCTTTACTGGATGCTCAACGACTGTTGGCCTGCGGCAAACGGTTGGTCGATAATTGATTACTACGCGAAGCCGAAGCCTGCGTATTATACTTTCAAACGCTGTGCGAAGCCCATGGTTGTGTCAATTGAAAATAAGGCGGGAAGAATCAGGGTGTATGTTTGCAATGACGCTTTGAATGCTTGCGCCGGAAACGGTTTACTTTATTTATATAACTGCAAAACCGGAGAAAAGAGCATTGAAAAAAGCTTTTGTTTCAATGTGGCTGAAAATTCTTCGGAGCTTGCTTTTGAATATGAAAGTACCGAATACGAAAAGCTTATGACCGGTGATTCCGTCATCGTATGCGATGTAGAAAGCAACCTCGGCAATGACAGAACGTTTTACGTCAAAGGAAAGCTTGCAGACCTTCCTATTACATACAAGGATGCAGAGATCATCTCCGAGGATGAGGACAGCATAACTGTAAAGGCGGATGAGTTTGTTCCTTGCGTGCTTCTGGATGTTCCGTATCTTCTTGAAGAAAATTGTTTCCCGATGCTCGCCGGAGAAATAAGGCGCATTAGAAAAATACAGCTTTAAAAATCTTCGCAATAGGAATTGAATTTTGACAAATTGCTTGAAATAGTGAAAGAATTTAAATAAGAATAATAAAAAAAGGAGGAGTAACGATGAAAAGATTATTATCCTTTATCCTTGCAGCGGCAATGGCGCTTTCTCTTATGCCTATATCATTCGCAACGGAGCAAAACAAACTAGCAGAGGAGAAGACAACCGATATTACACTTCTTTATGACATGTGTAAGCTAGACGTTGTAGCTGCCAGCGATAATGCTCTGTCAGAAATAACATATGCAGAAACGGGTGGGTTCTGGAGATATCATTCTATGCCGAAGCCTAACAAGGACGTCAATGTAAGAAACGGTGCACTCCAGATAACCAAGGACAACGACTGGGTGGCTATAGGAATCTATGTTCCCGTAGCGGGAGAATATAGCATTGAACTTGCTTATACAACATATAGACAGCACGGATCCATCGGTGGAATGTACATTCTTCCGGGAGATACAGAGGATGTAGCTGCAGCACTTGCAAACGGCGAAGGGTATTGTGTGGGCGATGAAATTTCCTACATTGATACAACTCTTTCCGGTACAAGCGGTTCTAATAAGCTAATCCCGACTAAAAAGCACTATTTTGAAAAAGGTGAACACCTAATTGTTTACAAGCGCGAAAGCAACGGCGCAAACAATGGTACGACAAATGACCAGCGTATGTACCCCGGGCTTATAACCCTGAAGCAGGGTAGCGGTGGAAAAGCTCCGATAGGATTCCGCGAAAAGCAGATTGGTGTTGGCGAGAAGACAAAGCTTGAGGCATATAACAGCAATGTGAGAATTCGTTCCGGCTATGTAAAGAAAGCAGAGTTTTCTTCATACACATCAAGCAATGAGGCTATTGCAACTGTATCGAGTGACGGAACAGTGACAGGTATAGGTGTTGGTACGGCTACCATCACAGCAACCGGAGACGGATACGTGGCACCGTATACTGTTACGATAAACGTAGCAAAAGACAGAAACCTTATCGTAAAGTATGGTCTCGGTGATATTATTAAAAAAGGAAACTTTAATTATACCTCGGGGGCACAGCGGCCGATAACGGATATGACGGAAAGGCTCACTAACGGATTTTTCCGTTTCAGTGCGGCATCGGGAACGAACTATGCAACGGATACAGATATGCGTTTCCGCGGTTTCAGTTCGGCACCGAGCTATCTTGAGATAAAGAAGGATAAATGGGTTGAGCTTGAGATATACGTTCCGGTAAAAGGTACGTATACAATGAACATACACCACGCAATGTATAAAGACTTCGGAGATGTACTTGTATATTTCAACGGAGAGACAAAGGAAGCTTGGAAATATTCCTGCCAAGACGACACGGCAGAAGATATGGAGAGTGTATATAAATCCGATTCGTTGTCAGAGATAGAGCTTAATGCAGGATGGAACAAGGTTAAGTTTGAAGCATCAGGCTCGGACTCCGGCTCTGTCGGAAGCTTTGAGATAGTCAGCGGAAACGGCAAAGGAACTCTTCTTATGGGTGCAGAGGTAACCTTTGAAGGGGACATTGCAAAGGTTCGCGGCATCAATTCCGACGGAACGAATGCCGATATCTCAAAGGCAACTATAACGTGGAAAAGCGACAACGAGGACGTGGCGAAGATTGATTCCAAAACCGGAGAAATCGACAATATCCATAAAGGAAAAGCGAACATTACCGCAAGCGTGTATATTGACGACGATAACAAGGCAGAGGCATCGGCAGAATATGAGGTTACGGTAGAGCCGCCACCACCGCTTGATTTTGCAGGAGCAGAAAACAGCTCGACCATTGGCTTTATAGATATTTCTGCGAACTGGAAACCTCACGAAAACTCGAATCAGGGAATGAGTGATGCCAAAAACGAAAGAGACATAAGAGGGATTACAAAAGAGTATACCGATGGCAAGTGGAGCTGGTACGGAATGGGACCGGGAGTTACGGCGAAGCCCGAGACCGCAGATGTGTGGAGGTATCAGAATACGGAATCTCCCCACCAAAGAACCCGCTTCAATCTCGGCTACAATAAATGGGTTGCGCTGAAGGTACAAATCCCTGATCGCGGACGTTATGCTGTAATGTTTGATTATACAGCTTATAATAAGTCAAGCGCAGGAGAGAATGAGGTTTACTTTATCCCCGCCGACGACGTATCATCACTTGGCGAGGTTGATGCACTTCTGACACGCAAAACGCGCCTCGGTAAATTCGATTACCTCCCGGATGTAAAGGGGGATCTTCAAATCCTCAAAAAATTTGTCGGCAACTTTGAGTTTGAACAGGGCGGAGAGTATCTCCTTGTGTTGAAAAATACATCAACCAAAGGCACGGGTGTGTATCTCACTCCAAGAAGACTTATGCTTGACGGCACAAATTCATTTAAATACGTTTCTGTTTCAGTGGATGATGAAGATAAGCTTCTGAACTATAAGCAAACAGAACAGTTGCACGTTTCGGCGCACCTTGCCGACGGTACGGTAATCGCGCCGGAGAATTACACGGTTTCATATGCAAGTACGAACGAAAATGTTCTCACTGTTGATAATTCCGGAAAGATAACTGCAGTCGGCGATGGAACGGCGCTCATCACCGCAACGGTCACATATGGCGAGAATACATATTACGAGAGCATTGAAATAACGGCGTATGATGACACGAAGTTTCTCGGTGCAGTTTTCGAAATCTCCGAAGAATTATACGTTCGTGAAACGGCAAAAATTGACTTTTACGCATCTATGGAAAGCGGAAACAAGGTTCGCTCCATAGAAAACGTAAAGTATGAATATTCCGCGCCGGGAATTGTGGAGATAAACTCCTCCGGAGGTGTGGTAAATGCTCTGGCAGAAGGATCGGTGCGCGTTACGGTAAGCGGAACATTCCGCGGAGATCCGGTTTCTGCCTATAAGGACATCACGGTAACGCTCCATGACGGAAAACAGGAGTCCGTGATGTACCCTGACAGCAAGAGAAAAGCTGCGCTTGCAAATATCAAAAAATATTCATGGGCAAAGAGTACGATGGAGAGCGCCGCTGAGTCAGCAGACTATTACATTGAAAATTCGGATATCATCCTCAAGCAGCTTTGCAATGACGGCTGGCCGCGAAGCCGGCAGATGGGCTTGAGAGATGACCCGACATATAACGTGTGCAAATATTGCTCCTACGATGTTGCCGGAAAACACGGCTATAACGGCTCTGGAGGATGGGACATTGATATGATAAATCGTCCGTTCAAGGTGCAGTGCCCAGGTTGTAAACGTCTTTTCCCGAGTAACGATTTTGAAGGCTTTTTTAAGCTCGGTTTTGATGAAAACGGAATCTGGAGCAGACAGACGGCACTTGATGCTCACCGTGCAATGCTTATCGAAAAAGGACTTCTCACCG
>JAZLCV010000031.1:0-12905 GCA_045614365.1 Eubacteriales bacterium
AGAAAGTTCCTCTGCTGTCTATCTTCTGTAATTCATGTTATAATATGGCTTGTCAAGAAACGGTACCTGAACAAAATCGTCGTGATTGTGACGAATTATATAATCAATATATGACATAACCATTTTTGCAGTAAGGATATATCCCGAAGCATTCATATGCCCTCCGAGAAAAAAGTGTTTTTTGAACTCTTTGTCATATGAGCAGGCATATTTATATAAATCAAGCACATAGGTATTCTTAAACTTCTCTGCAAAACCATAAAGAAGCTTTGCGTGACCTTCTTTTACGCTGTTAGTCTCCGCATTTTCATCTCTAGGCATAGTCATAAGAAAAACCTTTGCCTCAGGCTGTATCATCTTTATGCGTTTTATCATCTTTCCATAGTGTGAGGCAAAGGTATCACAACCCCTTGCATCGGCATCCGATACTTTCCCCAATTCCTGCTTCTGTCCGATAAGGTCATTCACACCTAAGGCGATTATATATGCCTGACATAACTTATCTTCTTTCCAAAGCCCGTTATATTCAGCAAATGACTCCATATATTCCTTTGCAGTCATCCCGCCGCGAGAGAAGTTATATACGGTAATACCTGCTTCCCGCGCCATATACTGTCCCCATGAATACTCGTAGAAATCGTGGTAGCCGTTACCGCGATCTTCATTATACGACTCAAACTCTCCCGACGAAAGGCTGTCACCTATACACGCAATGGTTCTGAAAATCTTTGTAAGCCCGCCACCGTCGATAAGTGTATCCAACGGCAATTCGTTTTCTTTCGGTAAAAAATTGCTGATATCCATTTCCGACAATATCCTTTCTACAACTTAAACGCGATTTCGCCATCTTGATAATTCCAGTACGGTTTTTCATCCTTGAAAATGTCATAAAGACCTTGTGCAACAACCTCAACGTGAGCTTCGCAGGTGAAGTAGTTAAACATGGCGGTTATCATTTCCATATTATATTCGCCGTTTTCATTAAAGATACTTTGCATCTTCTTAAGATATCCGCCTATCATCTTAGCTGCAAATTCGGAATAGCTTTTTTGAATAAATCCAGGTGTCTTGATCTCTTCACTTCTCTTATAAAAGTTATCAAGAATCTCTTTTGCTTCAGCTTCTGTCGCAGTTCTCGCACCGACCTCACTCATGCATATCGGAAAATACTCAAACTTTAATCCGTCTTCCACCGTTACGCCTACGATAAGAGAGGTGTGCCACGCTTCCTCATTTATATTTTCAACGAAGACAAAATTGCCCTGACCGTAAATTATCTTTCCACCGTTATAATCTTCAAAGCAACCTATGCAGTGGCTATGCTGACAAATAACCGCATCCGCACCCTCGTCAATCATTTTTCTGCATCTTTTCTGAACTTCAGGAGACGGATATCTGTAATGCTCCTTACCGCCGTGGTAGATTACCACGACATAATCACACTTTGCCTTAAGTTCCGCTATGTCATCAAAGGTAACAAGCGGCTCATACGGATTTGCACCCCACGAGTTTTCCCCTGCTATAGTAAATTCGTGTTCTCCGCAGTTATAGATACCGACCTTCTTGCCATCCTGCTCTAATATGTACGGTTTACGGGAATCAACCACATTTTTTCCCGCTCCAATATATGGAATATCGTTTTCGGAAAGAACCTCAACCGTATCACGAAGTCCCTCTTCTCCAAAATCAAGAATATGGTTGTTCGACAAAAGAGCAAGCGACGGATTGAATTTTTTTATTGCATTTATTGCTTTCTTCGAGGCTTTAATGTTAGGTCCGCACTTTACAATCGGATCATTTGTTTCCGTAAGCGCCATTTCTATGTTCATAACACGGAAATCAAACTTTTTAAGATATTCGAGTATCGGCTTGTCGGTTATTTTTTCAACATCACCGCATATGAACAAATCTTCGTTAGCTACGGTTGCAGCCATATCTGCTGCAAAAACTATTTTCATTACGAATTTCTCCTTCTTCACAAAGGGCTGTTGCAAAATATCACAACAGCCCTTTGTGTAAGTTTGCTTATTTTACATAATCAAGTATTCTTTTGATTAGCACTGCTACTTCTGCGCGGGTGGTGTAGTCAACCGGTGCTATTTTACCGCTCTTGCCGTTTACGAGACCTGCACCGACAAGGGTAGAGACGGCTTCTTTTGCATAAGAAGCAACAGTGGTGAAGTCGGGGTACTGCGAGGGAGAAATCCCTCCACCGTCATTCGACGGTTCCCCTCCCTTTAGGGCAAGGGAAGCTTCGAGTGCCCTATATACTATTACCATCATATCCTGACGGGTTATCGTGTTGCGCGGGGCGTACTTATTATCGCCTATACCGTTAACAATACCTGTGTTACGTGCTATCACAAGTTCGGATGCAAAGTAGTCAGCAGCAGAAACGTCTGCGAAGTTTTCTGTGCTGTCAGACTTCAGGTCAAACGCGCGGACAAGAAGAATTGCAAAATCTGCGCGAGTGATGTTGTTTGCGGGGCTAAACGTATTTGCGGTCGTGCCCTTTATTATTCCATCTGCCGCAAGCGCGTTTATCGACTCCGCTGCCCATGCGTGGTTACCGAGGTCTGTGAAACGGATGTTATCCGTTTCACCCGACGCGTCGGGTGCGGTGTTTTCACCGTCGGTTTTCTCCTCATCCGAGGCTCCCTCCCCGAGGGAGCTGTCGGCATCGCCGACTGAGGGAGTATCGGTCGGTGCAGCACCACCGCCTCCTCCACCGCCGCCCCCGGCAGATCCCGTACCTTCACTTGAAGTTCCGGAGTTTTCGGTTGACGGCTTACTTGTTGTCGAACCGTAGACGGTGACTGTAAAGTGAACCGCAGTTTCAAGCGTTCCGTCGCTTGCGATAAGCGCAACGTGGTTTTCACCAACCTGAGAGCTGTCGGGCTTCCATGTTATCGTCTGTGCTTCTGCATTGACCGACATTCCGCGCGGGAGGTTTGAATTGGTGAAGGTAAGTACCTTACCCGTCGGGCTTATTGCGTTAAACGGTATCGTGATTGAGCTTCCCGCTGATACGGTCACCTCATCAATCGGAGCGACAACGGGAGAATAGTCCACCACCTCAGAAAGCGGAATGCGCAGGCTCTGCCCCTTTGCGATGTTATAAACATATCCCGCATCCGGATCATAGGCATCAACAAAGCTTCGGATAAGCGTGGTATTCCCAAGAGAAAGCTTTATGTTATCACCATCGGGCTTCGCATCAAGAATTTCATAAATCGAATTCTTTACACCGTCATTTTCAATATACACATACTTACCCTTTATGAGCTCTGTATCAACTGTTTCGCCAACAGCAGGCGTGTATGTAATAAAGTTGTCAAACACATAATCTGTTGTAAAGCTCTCCACCGTTCCGGTGTATGCCGCCGGAATTGTATCCTCAATCACCTCTCCCGAAAGCTCAAGAATGTCACCGTCGTTTAAATAACGATAAGCTACATTTCCGTTTTCAAGTGTCAGCACTCCCGAAAAGCCGCGGAAGGAGATTTGCGTGTTGCCATCGGTTATGGTATAGAGTGCTTCGGTGTTAGTCGAATACATAACATAATCAATTCTGCCGCTTGTATGCTCAACTCGTACCGCCGCATATGAGTCGTTGAGTCCCGGACGCGATGATGCGTCGCGCAGCATCGGAAGCTTTTTAATTGATGCGATATACTTATCCCCCGCTTCATACGGTTCAAAGACGGTTGTGAATGTCGTATCAAGGTCATTCCCCTTATTGCGCACCAAAACATATTCAAGCTCACCGATGTCCTTGTTCTCTGCTCTCTGTGGTGGAAGTCCTATTGCAAAGGAAACCTCTTCCATAGGCTCGTCAGCGAGCATCGTCATACGAAGCCTTAAATCAGCCTTTTGCTCAAGAACTTTTCTCCAGTCCTTAACCTTAAACTCAACGGAAAAATCCTTTTCGGGAGAGTTGTAAGTGCGGACATTTTTAAGCCAAGTATAGCCAAGCGGATAAACGTTGTTCGGAGCATTACCGCCCGGGTCGTTTCCGTACATTACATCAGGTCCTGCATACGTTCCGATAAGCTCGCCGTTCTCATTTTCATATGTCGGCTGAACAACAACCTCTCCGAGTCCGGAAACTGCAGAAACTTCATCCGACTGACTGTGGAAGCTGTAGAGGTGATCATTTCCACCCTTTACGTGGAAAAAATCAACGCCGTATGCAACCTCGTCATTCACATCCACCATAATTACCGAGCGACGGTAATCATCCGTTTCTGAATATACATCTGCGCTTGCATCCATAACCCTGACACGTTCATCACTGTCAAAATGATGTGCCTTTCCTACCGCAGCCGTATTCTGCTCTTTCTCATTAACAACAACGGTATTGTGCGAAATGGTTGTTTTTACCCACTGATAGCGGTTTGGCTGATTGCCTGTTTGTTCCGGATATCCGAGATCCGGTGCCATATTAAGACCGAATGCTGAAATATAGAGATTCAGCGCCGCCAAATGTCCATGTCCCGAACCTGATCCGAAATACATTGCAAAGTCACGGTTTGTGTTGCTTTCCGTTGACACTGCCGCAGACTCGAATTTTTCACCTGCGCGAAGTGCTGCAAAACCATATCCAGCCATAAGAGTACCGGAAAGGTCAAATTCTCCGTATTCTTCAACTATTGCTTCAATCCGCTCCGCAACTTCTTTGGGATCTTCATCAAATATTGTTCCGTTAAGCTTTTCCTTATCTCCTCCGTTGTAAATCTTGTTGTAAAGGTACAGCGCCTGTGCAATCTCACGGTCCCCCGTGATATTAAACGCGGAAAGCGCCGCCGCAAAACCCATAAACTGCGATTTTGTTGCAGTATATCCTGCATCACCTATCTGAGCGCCGTAATATCCTCCAAGCATTGTTTTCATCTGCGCAGTAAACATCTTCATAAACTTTGGGTTTTTATAGAGGTCGGCTGCCGGATATTTTTTATATCCTGCCATAAGCTCTGCCGCCCCGCTTAGATTTGTTATCCACGTGCCGTTATAGTGCGGAGAATTCTCATTTCCGTTACCGTCATAATCAACATCATTTATAAGCTTTGCCGCAACGGAGCCGCCCTCGTTGTCGCGTATGTAATCCCCGGAGCTTAAAGGCTGTGCTTCATATTGCATAAGCCAGTCCAGCATTTCTCCGGTTTCAGGCATTTTGTTTAATGCTATCGCCGCAGTTGCCACCGCCTTGTGACACACACCGAAGTTACCCCAGTTTTTACCTTCTCTTACTGACTTATATGTTTCTTTGAGAATTCCATCCTCAACAGCCTTGCGGATTGCGCCCGGGTTATCCTTTGCATTTAGCAAAATTTTCTCTCCGGATTCATCAAGAACGTAATATCCGTTTTTATCCACCTTATAAAGAGGATTTAAGGAAATCGCTTCTATAACCTTTCGATCATTATAAATCGGAAGAAACGCATCATAGCACGTTGCAAAAAGTTCAGAAAGATGGTGTTCCCATACCGGGTCGGTTATCTTCCCGCGGTACGAGTCACCACGAAATTTGCCCCACTGATACCAATCAAACGCAGGATAAATATCCGCAATACGGTCAAGCATTATCGCGCCGGCACGACCATACTTTGCATCACCTGTATAAAGAAATGCATCACGGAATGCATTAAGCGCTTTTCTTACTACATATGCAGACTTTGATCCACCTGCACCAAACCAAACAGCTTCATGCAGATAATAAGCAATATATGTGTGTTGAACGGGACCGTCGTGCGTTCCGTCGACATAACGTGCATACCCATCGCCGTTATTATAATACAGCTTATGATAGCCTATTTCCCCCGGGGTAGCAACGAACTTCTGCTTATAGCCGAAGCCGTCATCAACGCCCCAGCCGTCATCCATTTCATCATAGAGATCATTGGTGAGGAATCCACCTTCAATGCCATAGCCGTAATATTCATACCAGTCATCATCTCTCGGATCATTTTTAATCCATTGTGCACTTCCGGGCTCAGGTGCCGATTCCGCCGGTGCGGTATGGCTACATTCATTTCCTGCCTTTACATCCTCACAAACGAAAAGCTCGTGATGCTTCTGTAATGCATCAAGGTAGTTCCAATACGTCTTACTTTCCGAAAGACCAAGCTCGTAGAACGATCCGAAGTCATTACTCGGGAAAAGGCGCTTGCAGTTCGGGCACTGAATCTTCCACGGACGCGCGATGGGATCTGCAGACCAACCGTAAATACTTACATTTTCACCTATATTAAATCCACAGTGTCCGCAAAAATATACATTTGGGTCATATGTGTGGCGTGCGAGGCGACATCTCGGGATTCCCTCCGGAGAAAGCATAGCATAAATTGCATCAAAGCTTGCAAGATATTTATCGGCATTGTCAACCGCAGTTTTCACCTGCGATTTTGCCCATGAATACTTCTTGGCATTATTCTTTGCATTTTCGCGTTCTTTAAGGGTATAAATTGCGGGGTCTATTGTTGCATCCCATTCAACCCGAAGTGTTGACGGTGTAATTACTGCCGTTTCTGCTCCTGTTTTGAAATCATCGCTTACCACGGCACTTATTCCGGTTTCACCGACAGCCTTACCCGTGATATATCCGTTTTCAATTTCTGCGACCGAATCATCCGAAAGCGTCCATGTAATATATTTTTCCGGAATTCTGATTACGTTTTCGCTGCTCATCGTTGCATAAAGCGCAATATCCGTACTTCCATAAACATAAACAGAGTCTGCTCCCAGTTTCATCTCAATTCCAACAAGCTCTGACGCATCCTTTACAGTCAACGGAACCCTTACAGCCTTTGTAACTCCGCCATAGGTAATAACTGCGCAAATTTGTGCCTCACCCTCGGAAATGCCGGTTACTTTTCCGTCTTTATCTACCGTTGCAACCGTGCTGTCGCTTGAACGATAAATCACGCTAAGCAAATTTTCGTTGATCTCAATCGGAAGACTTTCAACCGTGGTAAGCGCGAGGCTTACATCGGTTTCCTCTCCTATGTTGATAGCGTTTTTCCCCAACGTCATCTCAGCATCGGCCATTGCATTTACCTCTGCAAAGGAAATATATGTCGGGTAAATAGTATCGCCTTTGTCCGCCTTAATCACTCCCGCTGCACCGGCAGAAAGACCGGGGACAAGATTGAGAAGAACGATATATTCTCCGCCGCTCTTAAATTCATATTCCTTGCATACATCAAGAACATCACCTACTGTTCCCGGATTAGTTGTTGCTTTATCCCAGAAATCCATATGGCCAACGCAGGTTTCTGTTTCCGGGATTGATGAAATATCCGTCACTTCATCTGCCGGAACAATATACATATCAAAACGACCGGAGCGATAACGACAGTTGTTTGACTGTGCTGTAATTTTGTATTTTCCTGTACCCGGGACATTTATCCGAAGCGCAATATACTTATTCTCTGCCAACGGATCAAACTGAAACTGTCCGTTTGCCGCATACAGATGAAGCGTATTTTTACTTCCTTCAACGGAATCCAGCTTCCATTTACGGCTTGCAGTGTATGATGTAGCATCTGTCAGAACCTGTATAGTTTCCCCCGCATGTCCGCCTTTGGTGAACCAGATATCAATATTGGGGTTTGCATTTGTCTGCTCGATTACGGAGATATCAACTTCTTCACTTTCATATATGTTACCACGGAAGCTAATTTCCGCCTTTATTGTTGCATCACCGTTCTGCATCGCTCTAATCGTTACATTGTCGGCATCATAGCTAACCGCTTCCCTATCATTGTTTACTATTGTATATTTTACATTTTCAGACGGAATCCTTACAACTTGCTGATTATTAAGCTCAATCGCCGCCGCGAACTCAACTACATTACCGACAGAAAATACATTATCCCCGTAAAGCAGAGCTTTTCTTTCTGTATTCACACCGAAGTACTTATCGATTATGATTGTAATCGTACCCGCCTTTGAATATCCTTTGTAGGTGACGATGACCTCAAGCTCTGCAATTTTTTTCTCCGTTATATCCGCATCTGTGGAAAGAAGCATTTCTTTCCCATCAACCGTAATCAGATCCTCATCGAAGCTATATTCTATTTCTGTATCCTCAATTGGAATATGCGTTCCGTTTGAGAGGTACGCAAAAACCTCAAAGCTCGTCTCCTCACCCGGACCAAGACGCGGTGAATATATATCAACCGCAACCTCATTTATAATGGATTCGCCATCAAAGGCAATGCTGTTTATATCTGCATTACATCCCGTGCTTGATGCATTTTTGCCCGATATCCTCATAATAAGCAGATAATCTCCGGCACCATCAAAGGTTGCATCAGGGAGCATTATACCGTACTCATCTTCTGTTTTGTTGTACAAATCAGCACTGCCAAGCTTATACGCACCAAAAAGATATCCTTCCGGATTTGCCGCAACAGCGTCGCTATACGGAACCGCCCATACATCAACGATACCGGATTTCTTTGTACGCTCAGCATTTACCGTTATCTGATAACGCCCCTTTTCCGGAACAGTTATCACGTCGGTGAGAAGTTCTCCTTCATTTTCCTCAAAGGTAAGAGTTTCAGGCACGTAGGTAAATGTTTCGCCGGCAAGCTCTTCAAGCTCGTCTGTCACCGTTACGGTGAACGCATCGCTCGTAATAGTTTTCCCGCGCAACTCAACCTTAGTGCGAACCTTCGCTGAGCCCACAGTTTCACCCGCCACAAGACTGTCTCCGTCGATGGTAACATATTTGCTTCCCGATTCAATTTCATAGCTGATAACAGCTCCGACAGGAATGGTTTCAGAACCGTCACCCAGTCTCACAACCGGAACAACACGGAAGCTTCTTCCGATATATGCCGTTGTATTTCCGGAAATCTCAACGCTTTCCATGCCGTAATCATCATTGACCTCAACGATATCACGGGCACGCAAAACAAAACCATCAGCAATAACAGTTGTTTCGATAACCGCCGTGCCTTCTTTCAAGGAACGGATAATTTTGCCGTCCTCTATTCTGACAACGTCATTTCCCTCAACAACGGCATAGTTTACATAGCCAAGGTTTGACATATCGGAAAGCGCAGCTCCCGTGTTCATTTTTCCCGTCGTCCCTATTATCTCTGTAGTTTCGTCAACGCCTATTTTGTCATATGTAAAAGAGGTGTCTACACTCTCAATATATGTTCCGTCAAGTGAAATGCCATTAATAGCAATAAACACATGGCTCTTCTGAACTGCACCTGCAGAATTTGTCGGAACAATATCTCCGTCTTCAATAGCTCCGGCGCGCTCTGCACGGAAGAGAATTATATGCTCAGTTTCTTCATTCCCCGCGAAATCTGCTTTTCCGAAATCCACCACCGATGCAGTGTTACCATATATGTCTATTTCAGAAAGCTTCTGCACCCCAGTTGACATTGCATCAAGCGCGGCTGTTATCTCATCGTTCGTCTTGTTCCCATAGGTTGCACCATCAAGCACATACACACTCCAGATGCAGCCCTTATAATTCTCCGGACGCTGCATTTTGACATTGTATGCCCCCGCAGTAATCCCTCTTACCTTGAACGCAACCCAAGCTCCGTATGCACCGCCATCAAAATAAGTTCCATTGGTAGCATTTAACCGAGTTGATGCTGAATTCAACGTCTCTGTAAAGTATTTCCAGTCGCGTTTATAATCCGTACCGACAAAATAATCGTCGATGCTTCTTGTATCAAGTGCTGATGTTGAGCCTGTTATATACTCAAAATCAACCTTTGCCTTTTCTTTTGAAATTATATTCTTTGGCAGTAAATCAAAATCAATTACCTTGCCACTGAACGTGCGCGTATTTTCCGCAACGGTCACCTTTATTTCCGTGCTCTTGCTTCCGCCGAGTCCGCTTGCCAGCTTACCTGTTACTTTAAGCGTTGCTTCGCCCGTTGCGGCGGCATAAAGCTTTCCGTCGCTTGTTTTTATAACAGCACCATCGTCGTTTTTTGTAAGCTCAATTTTCTCAATAACCTTTTCGCCGCCGATTTCTATGCCGGATGTTCCAATCCATGTAAGCTCAGGTTCGATTTCTTCACCGACAACGGCGTTTATTGGTGCGCTTTTGATTTCCTTTAAACCTTCCACTTTTTCAAAAGCGAGGCTTGTCATCGCAATAAACCGACCGGAATTCAGAACCGCTGTTCCGGCAGAATTTGTCGGTGCACTTTCTCCTTCGTCAATAACACCGGCTTTCACTGCCTTGAATAGAATTATTCTTTCATCGCTTGTACTGCTTACAAGCTCAATGTTGCCCAAATTAATAGTTGCATTTGCATTGCCGTAAGTATCAAACTCTGCTACCTTTATAACACCATTTCCAAGCGTATCGCCAACAGCCGTAGTGATTGTTTCTGTATTCGCGTTGCCGTAAATTGCAGCATCAAGAATATACATCGCCCAGATGCAGCCTTTTTTACTGCTTGCAGGCTTGCCAAAGGTAACATTATATATTCCATTCGAGATTCCTTTGACCTTAAACGCCATCCACTGCCCATACTGACCTCCGTCAAAATACACACCATTACTGTCTGTCATAAGCGGATTGCTTGTAAGCGTCTTACTGAAATACTTCCAGTTACGCGAATATCTGCTTCCGTTATAGTATTCCGTAATCAAAAGCGGATTCAACGTATTCCCGCTTGTGACATAATTTGTGTAATCCGATTCATTGTTTCTAATCGTTTTTGAAAGAAAATCATACGTCACCGTGCCTTCTCCTGCAGCGAAAATCACCGTCTGCGGCAGAAGGCCGATAATCATCGTCAGCGCAAGAAGCAATGACATAACCTTGCTCATTTTTCCTTTTCTCATAATTTTTCCTCCTTTGGTTCTATGAGTTTTCCACATATGTACTATTATGATATCATATACGCGCCGGATTTTCTCTCACAATTGACCATTTTAAAAAGAATGTAAGGCAAAATACGGACGGTATGATGTATGTCATACCGTCCGGTTGTTTGTTTAGTCTATTCTGTAGCTTGTGAGGTTCATTCCGCGGTCGGAGCTCATTGAGGTTGTTCCGCCCGAGAAGAGCGATAAAAATCCATCGCCCGATGTTGTTATAACATCTGTTTTTTCAAGCTCTATAATCTCCATTTTCGGAGCTGTATAATTCTTCATTTTTCTTTGCCTCCTTAATTACTCTTAAGCGTTGCCTGATATGTAGAGCCCTCGATTGTTGTTTCTCCGCCGACGCTTACTGCATAAGGCTTAAAGTTAATTATCTGACCTGTGAAGCCTTCGGTAAGAGTTTTCCTTACAACGTAAAGGTATTTACCGGAAAGTCCGAAGTCAGTAGCGGTGTAGGATAAGGTCGAGTCATCATCATTGGTCATTGTGAGACGCTCATAGACAGTATCTGTTTCAATTCTTTCCTCAGCATCTCCCAACTTAAATCCCACCTCGCTGTAATCAAGAGAGTCAATAGCTGAGATAAGGTACAGATTGGAAGTTCCATTATCCGTGTGCTCTATAAACGCGGCAGTATCACCAAATACATCTGCATTTTTAGCCGCAGTGGTTTTTGTGAAAGAAAGAGCAAACATTGAGATGTATCCTGCAGTTTTGCTAATTGATGTTTCTTCTCCATCAAGAACTCCATCTCTTTCCACACGGAAAAGGAGAATATATTCTGTTGATGCATCACCAGTCAATTTTACATTTCCAAACTCAATTTCATTATACGGAGTGGTATTAGTTGTAATTTTATTTGCAGGAGCAGCGCTGTCATATATAAAATTACTTGTACTATTCGGAATTTCCGCTCTCCCATATAAATCCGCTTCTCCGATTTTGATTACACCCGAAGAAGAAGTTTCCACAGCAGTTGTAATAGTGGTTATGTCTGCAGAACCATAAACAGAATCATCCAAAAGATATAATCCCCAAATGCATCCTTTTTGAGGTACTGCATTAATTTTTATATTGTAAATTCCACTCTCAAAGCCTCTTATCTTTATGGCAAACCAGTCCTTATTTTTACCATCTGAAAAATTCAAACCATTTGGGGCTGACATAGAGCTTGTTCCAGAAAAATTTTGAGCAAAATATTTCCAATTACGATAATACGTTTTCTTCGTATCATATGCAGCAGTGCCTTTATCAACATAATTCCCAAGCGTAGTTATGTCCGCTATTTTCGCAGTCCCACCCGCATTCAATTCATATATATTTATGTTTCTTGGCGCAAACCCCATTACTATCTTATCCCCCACCTCTGCGGCGGATGCGAACATTGTCGGCATTACTGCAATAACGAGGGACAGAACAAGCACTGCCGATATTACCTTTCTTAAAATTCCTTTTTTCATTTTGATTTGACCTCCTGAATCTGCAACGAGGAACTCTTATGTTGGATGTATCCAACATAAATGGGGCACCCCATTTGCATAATTAAATTTTATAATTTATTTTATCATAAAAACATTGCCATTTCTCGTACAATTGTACATAGTTTTAAATATTTGTTAATATTTTTGTCCGCAAACAACAAAACAACCGCAGGAAAACTCCCTGCGGCCGTTTTGTTGTGCACTATGTAAAAGCTTTTTTTGGTTATTTTACTCTGTCATATGCGCTTGCATAAGCGGCAAGAAGCTCCTCGACTCCCATTTCGTTCAAATTCGCAACGAATGAATCAAAGTTTGAAAGCGGCTCCTGACCAAGCAAGAACTTTGTAAGCATTTCCTGAGTGTAGGACTGGATTCCGGTTCTGTACATATCCATAACGGCCTGCTCTTCGTCGTTAAAGTCAAGCCAGAGCGTTACGGGATAATACGGAAGCTGATGCTCTGCTACGATTGATTCGCTTTCAAGCGTTGTTTCCGACTGAATTGCCTTCGCAGCCTCGGGATCCATACGACAGAAGGAACCATAGGTAT
>JAZLCV010000032.1:0-8402 GCA_045614365.1 Eubacteriales bacterium
TTTTTCTGCAAGCCGGAGTGCCGTCTCCGGAACTTCTTCAGTTATTTTTGCAAGGTCATCAAAATCGGAAATGTGAACGATAAGCGGATTATCCTGAGGTCTTCCCTTAGCCTTAAATATTTTTTCCACGGCATCGGGAGAAAATGCATTTGCAGCAAGACCATAAACCGTTTCCGTTGGAATGGCAACAACCTCACCATTTTTAAGCAGATTTCCCGCGCGAACAAAATCGTCAAAGTTTTCCATAAGCCCGCGCACTTTTATAAGCTGTGTAGTCATACCGCAAAACTTCCTTTAACTATTTTCGGATGCCTTAAGCTTTTCTGCCTGATCGGCAGTAATAATTGCATCGATCATTTCATCGAGATCGCCGTTAAGAAACTGCTCAAGCTTATAAAGCGTGAGAGATATGCGGTGATCGGTAACTCTTCCCTGCGGATAGTTGTAAGTACGTATGCGCTCACTACGGTCTCCCGTACCGACCTGACTTTTTCTCTCTGCAGCAATCTGGGATGCTTGCTCCTGCATCTGGATATCATAAAGCTTCGTTCTCAGAATTTTTATTGCGCGGTCCTTGTTCTTATGCTGGCTGCGCTCGTCCTGACACTCGACAACAATTCCGGTGGGCCTGTGCGTGAGACGTATTGCAGACTCGGTTTTATTAACGTGCTGACCACCGGCACCGGAAGCACGGAAGGTATCTACATCAACATCGGACATATTAAGCTCAACCTCAACCTCTTCCGCTTCAGGAAGAACTGCAACAGTTACCGTTGACGTGTGAATACGTCCTGAAGATTCAGTATCAGGAACACGCTGAACACGGTGAACACCGCTTTCAAACTTAAGCCTTGAATATGCACCTGCACCTTCTATAACAAAGCTTATTTCTTTAATTCCACCAAGCTCGGTTTCGTTTATTGAAACAACATCAATGTTCCAACGTCGTGCCTCAGCATACATGGAATACATACGGTAAAGGGAATGTGCAAACAGAGCAGCTTCTTCACCGCCTGCTCCGCCGCGAATTTCAACGATAACGTTTTTATCGTCGTTCGGGTCTGTGGGGAGAAGAAGGATTTTCAGCTCATGCTCAAGATCAACAAGCTTCTCTTTCGCCGCAGTGAACTCCTCCTGTGCCATTTCGCGGAAATCCGGTTCAAGCTTTCCGTCGAGCATTTCACGAAGATCGCGCATTTCCTGTTCTGTTGCACAATAGGTGCGATAACACTCAATAATCGGAGTAAGCTCTTTTTGTTCCTTTGATATTTTTGCCGCTGCGGCGGGATCATTATACAGATTCGGATCTGCAAGCTTTTCTTCTATTTCCTTGAACTTTTCTTCAAGAAAGGCAAGTTTCTCTAACATATCGTACCTCACATTTTATCTTTACGTTTTTATCTTTAAATTATAGTATAACACATATAAAGGAAAATTTAAACACTTTCTTCATACAAAGCTTCCCAGAGCATCATTTTTTCTTCAAGCTCTGCATTTAACACTTCTAATTCCGCATACAGGCGGTTAAGTGCTTCAAAATCGCTTGACGATGCTTCTATCTCCCGCTCTTTCCCGGCGATGCTTTCCTCGAGCTTTGATATTTCCCGCTCAGTCTCACGGATTTTTTTATCGTTTTGTTTTTTGTTCACTTTAGGTGCTGTTTTCGGCTTTTCCTTTTTGGGAACAAGAGTTTTCTGCTTTTGCACACTTTCTTCATGAAGCTGTTTTTCCCGTCTGTACGCATCAAAGCTTCCTTTGAAATCGTAAATCACGCCGTCACGAAGCTCCCATATTCTGTTGGCGAACTTGCTTATGAAAAATCTGTCATGCGAAACAAACAGCAGTGCGCCGTCAAAATCCGTGACAGCCTCTTCTATCCATTCACGCGATGTGATGTCAAGATGGTTTGTCGGTTCGTCAAGAAGCAGAAGATTAATATCCGCCGCCATAAGTTCACACAATTTTAAGCGGCTTCGTTCTCCTCCGGAGAGTGTCCGCACACAGTCAAACACCTCATCACCGAAAAACTGAAATGCCGCAAGCCTGTTTCTCGCCGTCTGAGTTGAAACGCCGATATCATACAGCATCGTATCGAGAATTGTTCGGTTTTCATCTGCAAAACGAATAACCTGAGGCAGCATTGCCGCCTTTACCGACGGGTTATATGTTACTGTTCCGCGGTCAGGTGCGGTATTTTTTGCAATAATATCAAGAAGTGTTGTTTTTCCAGTTCCGTTGTCACCTACAAGCGCAATTCTGTCGCCGTTTTCCATTGTGAGATTTATATCACTGAAAAGCATTTTTTCATCATATGCTTTTTCAACATCGGAAAGCTTCAATACATTATCGCCCCAGAAACCGACAGAATTAAATCCGGCATTTATATTGCGGTGAATTTCCTTAGGTTTTTCAGTTTTTCTCATGCGTTCAATGCGCTTTTCAATTGCAAATGCCCGTACCTGAAGCTTTTTATTTCCCATTCCCCATCCGTGCATTCTCTCTGCCGTAAATTCAAGACGCTCAATCTGAGCCTGCTCGGCTTTATATCTTTTGAGCTGTTCTTCGTAACGTGCTTCCCGCTCTTTGACGTAAAAGCTGTAATTTCCCGGGTAAAACTCTGCCACACCGTCAGACAGCTCAATCACGCGTGTGATACACTTGTCTATAAAATATCTGTCGTGCGAGATTATAAAAACCGTTCCGCGAAAGGACGGAAGATATCCTTCAAGCCATTCAACGGCATCTATATCAAGATGATTTGTCGGCTCGTCAAGAAGCAGGATGTCCGGATCCTGTAAAAGTGCGCAGGCAATAACGATTCGTGTTTTCTCTCCGCCCGAAAGCGTTTCAAACACGCGTTCACGCATATCGGGAGATATGCCGAGACCGTTGCAGGTTTTGGCAATTTCCGTTTCGGTATCATACCCTCCCATATGCTCAAAGCGCGCACTAAGCTTATCATACCGTGCAAGAACATCGGCATCGGAGTAAATCTCCATCATTTTTTCAAGACTGCGCATCTCTTCCGAAATCTCAGAAATGCGTGAAAACGCGCTTAAGAGAACTTCGTTTACCGTACTTCCCACGGGATAATCCGGTATCTGGGACACAACGGCAACTCTGCGGTCTTTTGGAATCAGTATTTCGCCTGAATCGTAATCAAGATCCCCGGAAAGAATTTTGAAGAGCGTTGTTTTCCCGCTGCCGTTATCCCCCAGAAGCCCTACACGTTCCCCTTGCTCGATATTGAATGATAAATCCTTCAGGACGTGATGCTCGCCATAAAATTTATTCAGTTTTGAAACCGAAATATCAATCATTTGTTTTTTCTCTCTTTATAAGCTTTGCCGAGATAATCCCGCTCACGACGGCTACCATACCGCCCTCACACAGCTTCGGCAGATTTTTCGTTTCGTAATTATTCTGACTTACCGCAACATCAAGCTCGCCCATTTCTGTACGGAGTGTCAGATGCAGAAATTCACCTACGGGTGTTTTATCAGCAATCATAAAGCGGACATCTCCGCCTTTTATCTCTGCGGCAGTTCGCGTCATAAGGATATCGGTAGTACACTCTTCTCCCTCAACCTGCATCATACGCATATATATCCCCACGGGAGTAAGTGCACCGATTACAGTAGACTCATCGGAAAGCGCATTTCTCATATCGGCTTCGTTTTCAAAAAAAGCGATGGAATGAGGAATCATCGATACCTGAAACTCATACTCTTTTCCCATCGCAAGTCTTTCCACCGCATATCTTCCCATAACGCGGGCACAGATCCCGCTTTCGTTGTCCGGATTTTTGAGAAAAGCCTTGCAGTCAAGCATATCATCCCGCTCGGCGGAGAATTCCCGCGAAAGCTCGAGAGACCATACGGTCGAACCGTTAAAATGCGGATCTATATTGAGAAGCTCCACGCTTTTTGATTCATGGTCAAGCGCCACTCTTTCCCAAACCTCCGCACCGCTCTTGTCGCTCCAGACGGCATACGCACCGTTTTCAACAGGAAGAATACTTCCCGAATTAAGCACAAAATCCGCAAGGCGGTACGCACCGTCTTCATTTTCAATGTTAAAGCCAATGTTCTCAAAAACCGTTGCCATATCTGTTTCCTCCGTGCAGTTTTACATTCATAAAGAATATTTTACCATATGTACGCTCAAATTTCCAGTGTTTTATATCAAGATATAAAAATTATGCACTTTGGAATCCAAAATAAGAAAGAAGCCCCCGATATATGGCATCCGCAAACTCATATCTATCCTCGTCAAGCTTCTCGGCATCCTCTGCATTTGTTATATATGCAAGCTCAAGCAGCACCGCCGGCATCTGAGTTCTCCTTAAAACGTACAGTGACGGACGGACGAACACCCCGTTGCGTTTTGTATCAAGACGTTCCGTTATGGAATCGAGCAGATTTTCAGCCAAAGCCTGCGCCTGACCTCCCGAACGGAAAATATACATTTCTGTTCCGTTTACATTCGGGTTTGTATTTGCATTTACATGAATACTGAGAAAATAATCCGCACCCCAGCTGTTTGCGTCATTCACCCGCGCCGCAAGGCTTTCTGCGTTTGTTGTACCGAGAGTTGTGTCCTCTGCCGGACGTGAAACCCTTGCTTCAAAGCGAGGATCCCGGGACAAAATATCGCGCAAATATATTCCCACATCATATGTTATGTCCTGCTCGCGGAGCCCGAAGCCTTCCGCACCGGCATTTACCCCCTCCGGATTATGTCCCTGGTCAATATAGATTTTTATAGCCATATAAACGCCTCCTTTTATACTGCACTATACGACGTTTCTTCAAAAAAGTTTCCTGTGTTTTAAAAAAACGGACACGCAAAAGTGAAAATACATCAAATTTTGTGCCCGATTATTCATTGACTTTCGTAATGTTTGTGATATCATTATTACAAACATTATTTTCGAGGTGGAAATTATGCGAGAATATAAGTTATTTGATACTTCCCCTGCAACAAAATGGCTCGAAAGCGTGCCTGTAGGAAACGGCAGAATGGGCGGTACGCTTATGTGCGGTGTTTCTGAGGAAGTTATGATTTTAAACGAAGAAACCGTCTGGTCATCACAGCCCGGAGGTGAGGCAAATCCGGAAATGCCCACAAAGCTTGAAGTGATAAAACAGCTTTTCCGTGACGGAAAGCCCGCAGAAGCGGACAAGCTTGCAAACACGCTTCTTTCTGACTGTTTCACAAGAATCCGTTCGTATGAAACAGCAGGTCAGCTAAAAATTTCTCTTCACGAAAACGACCATTGCCGCGACTATCGCCACGAACTCGACCTTATGCGCGGTATTGCAAAGGTTGAATACACGCGCCGTGGAACACATTACGTCCGCGAATGCTTCTCATCGTATCCGGACAACGTTATCGTCTATCATGTCACAAGCGACGGGGATTCCCTTGATGCAGAAATCGGCTATGACCGCGAGCACACGCTTTCCAAAAAAGCTGACGGAAATGAGCTTTGCGTTGTTGCACGCACAATATGCGGCAACCACAAGTTTTGCGTGAAAATCCGCATCATAACAGACGGTACGGTAAGCGCAAAAAACGGAAGCCTTTTCGTTTCCGACACCAATGAATTCACTGTTCTTATTAACATTGCCACACAATTCCGCTATGGAGAGTGCTTTACCGATGCGATTACCTTCCCCGCCAACACAGATTACACCACATTGCGACTTCACCACGAAAAGTATTTTCTTTCCGTTATGTCGCGTGCCGACATCAAGGTTCCCGAAGCAGAAGAGATGGAGAATGTTTCCATGCCTCTGCGTTTAAAAGCTCTCACCTGCAACCGACCGAACGACGGCGGAATTGTTATGATGGTATGGCAGTTCGGAAGATATCTTCTCGCTTCATCCAGCCGCCCGGGCACACTTCCCGCAAATCTTCAGGGAATGTGGGTTGACAAGGATGTATCGCCCTGGAGCTCGGATTATCACACAAACATCAACCTGCAGATGAATTACTGGCCGGCAGAGGTTGCAAACCTTTCCGACAGCCATATGCAGATGTTTGAATATATGAAAACCTTCTTGCTTGAGTCCGGCAAGAAAACAGCCCGAACAGGATATAACGCACGCGGAAGTGTTGTTCACCATTTAAGCGATATCTACGGTTTCACCTCCCCCGCCGACGGACTCTGGGGAATATGGCCTCACGGCCTTTCATGGCTTTGTTTCCATCTTTGGGAGCACTGGCTTTTTACCCGCGATGAAGACTTTTTGCGCGATACCGCTTATGAAATGATACGAGAAAGCTCTCTTTTCTTCCTTGATACTATGTTTGAAGACAGTAAAGGACGGCTTGTTTATGCACCGTCATCAAGTCCTGAAAACCTCTATTTTGTTGAGGATGAAAACGGAGAAAAATATGCCTGCTTCCTTGCAATGAGTTCTACAATGGACACAAGCATTATCGGCGGACTTCTTCGGATGTATATAAAAGCATCGGAAATTCTCGGCATTGCGGACAACGACACAAAGCACGCCACCGAAGCTCTGGGAAAGCTCCCGAAGCTTTTTGTCGGAAAGCACGGTCAGCTTGCAGAATGGATTGAAGATTACGAAGAAACAGAAGTCGGTCACCGCCATTTTTCAAACAGCTTTGCCTTCTATCCTGACAACTCGATAACACGTGAAACACCGGAGCTTTATAAAGCAATTGAGGTTACGCTTTCACGCAGGCTCTCGGGAGGAATTGACTCTCATGGTCAGGGTGCAACAAGCGTCGGTTGGAGCCTTGCATGGCTGATGTGCCAGTTTGCACGGCTGCGAAACGGAAATAAAGCATTTGAAATGGTAGAGGGCTTCATCACCCGAGCCTGTGCGCCTAACCTTATGGACCATTACACCAAGGTAAATCAGGTGTTCCAGCTTGATGCGAACATGGGATATGTTGCAGGTGTCTGCGAGATGCTTATCCAGAGCCACGAAGGTTTTATTTCCCTGCTTCCTGCTCTTCCAAAAAAATGGGATAACGGTTCTTTCCGCGGACTGCGCGCACGCGGCGGATATGAGCTTGATGTCAAATGGGAATGCTATGAAGCTCGCGATATCTATATCACCGCAGATTTTGACGGCGAGATAACACTTGAGCTTCCCGAAACGCAGAAAACGTTCAAATTCCGCGATAACAACGGGAACGCATATACTGTAAAGGGAAATAAACTTACACTTAATATGCGTAAAAACGAACGCCTTCTTCTTATCGCCGAATAAAGTGATGATAACGAAAATCCCCCGGGGTGTGGAATGATATCCACACCCCGGGGTTTTGTTTTGTGCGTTCTATGACAGAACCCTATATTTGATTTTTATCCGCTCGAGCTTTTCGAGCATTGGTGCGGAAATAAACCATAGAAAGAAAGCTGTGGCGGCTGCGTGGATTATATCAAACGGAAATCCAACAACATATGAGGATAAAAGCATTTCTGCCGTGGGGTTATGCTGCCACATAATTACGGAGGCGGGATTCATCAGTCCTCCGTATATTATAAATGTTGCCAGAAAGCCGAACACCGCAAGCGGAATGCGCTTATTTTTTAATATATGCATTGAAGAAAGTACCCCTGCAAGCAGACCTATCGCACCAAAAGCGAGCATCTGCCACGGTGCCCACGGTCCCTGACCGAAAAAGAAATTCGATACAAAACCAGAAATTGCACCGACAAGAAATCCGCATTCACCGCCAAATGCCACCCCCGCAATAATAACTATTGCGGCAACAGGCTTAAACTGAGGCACCATAAAAAAGGCAGCACGACCTGCAACAGCTATTGCACACAGAACACTTACCGTTATAATCTCTCTCGCGCGTGGTTTTCTTCTTTCAAACAAAAGACAAAACGGGACCATCGCCTCAAGAATTATAATCAGACCAAGAAAATAATACCTACCTATTTCAAATACGAAAACACCTGCATACACGGTTGCCACAATTGCGATAAGTGAGAACAGCATGCTACGACAAAGACGTTTTGAGAGCTTGGGCGGTGTGAAGCTGTTTAATTTTACATCATTTGCGATATTTTCTTCTTCCGGCGGATTTTCCGCATCAATCTGCGGTTTTGCCGGCACGTTGCCACCAAAAGATTCGATGATATCCTCCGCGATAACTGCTTTGGGTATGAGAGTGCGAGCCATTCGGTTTGCCGCAGTAGTATAAAAGCTTTTGCCCGTAAAGAACTCTCGTGCAGATGCGCAAGAAACGATTGCGCCATCAAAGAAAAGCGAACAGGTATCGGCATATTCTGCGCAGAACTCAATATCATGCGACACCATTATAATTGCTGTCCCGCGTGATTTCAATGTATCCAAAATCATACCAAAAACATCTTTAAAGTGCGCATCCATTCCTTTTGTCGGCTCGTC
>JAZLCV010000033.1:0-2458 GCA_045614365.1 Eubacteriales bacterium
ATTGTTGCCATAGGAAAAACTCCTTAAGCCTTATTTTCCGGCAGATATTTTTCAATAAACTCAGGCTTTATACGCTTAAGCTCTGACTTCGGGAGAATGGAAAGAAGCTCCCAGCCGAGATTTAGCGTTTCCTCAATCGAGCGGTTTTCGTCATATCCCTGGCTTACATAGCGAAGTTCAAACTGCTCGGAGAACTTTGCGTACAGCTTATCAATATCGGAAAGCGCCGCTTCGCCGAGGATTGTCATAAGCTCCTTCGCTTCTTTTCCGCGTGCATATGCCGCAAAGAGCTGGTTCATCGTTCCTGCGTGGTCCTCGCGCGTTTTGCCGTCACCGATACCCTTGTCCTTAAGACGGGAGAGCGACGGAAGAACATCAACCGGCGGAAGAACGTTCTTTCGATAAAGCTCACGCGAGAGGATGATCTGCCCCTCAGTGATATATCCCGTAAGGTCGGGGATTGGATGTGTCTTGTCATCCTCAGGCATTGAGAGAATCGGAATCATCGTTATGGACCCTTCGCTGTCGAGGTTTCTTCCTGCGCGTTCATACATCGTTGCAAGGTCTGTATAGAGATAACCCGGATATCCGCGACGTCCCGGAACCTCCTTGCGCGCCGCCGAAACCTCACGAAGCGCTTCGGCGTAGTTTGTGATGTCGGTCATAATAACAAGAACGTGCATATCCTTCTCAAACGCGAGATACTCTGCCGCGGTAAGCGCCATACGCGGAGTGGATATACGCTCAATTGCAGGGTCGTTTGCAAGATTTATAAAGAGCACGGTGCGGTCAATCGCGCCTGTGCGCTTAAAGTCCGAGATAAAGAAATCTGCTTCCTCAAATGTGATACCGATAGCGGCAAACACAACGGCAAACTTTGCATCCGCCTTTAAAACCTTCGCCTGACGCGCAATCTGTGCGGCAAGCTGTGCGTGCGGAAGACCGGAGCCGGAGAAGATGGGAAGCTTCTGCCCGCGGACGAGGGTGTTAAGACCGTCAATTGTGGAAATACCTGTCTGGATAAATTCATCGGGGTAATTTCGTGATGCAGGGTTCATCGGAGTGCCGTTAATGTTGCGGCGCTCCTCCGGAAGAATTTCCGGACCGCCGTCACGCGGTCTGCCCATACCGTCAAAAACACGACCAAGCATATCCTCCGAAACGCCAAGCTCTATTCCGTGACCAAGAAAGCGCACAGAACTTGCGGCAAGGTTTATTCCCGCACTGCTCTCAAAAAGCTGAACTAAAACATCAGAGCCGTTAACTTCAAGAACCTTGCAACGGCGACGCTCGCCATTGGGAAGCTCGACCTCTCCGAGCTCGTCATACGCAACGCCCGTTACATCCTTTACAAGCATAAGGGGGCCTGTAACCTCTTGGATGGTACGATATTCCTTAAGCATTACTCTTCCTCCTTTGCCGAGATAAGACTCTCTGCTTCATTTTCCATAAGAGCTTCTATTTCATCGTAAATCTTACTGTATGTGTCATTCGGAGCGTCCTTTGCACGTCCGAGCTTTTCGCGCGCCTGCATCGCAAAGACCTTATTCGGGTCAGCACCGGCGGAAATCGCCTTTTTACCGAGATCGTGGTATTTGAGAACAAGCTGCATAAGATGCGCCTGCTTTGTAAGCGGAGTATAGCTGTCCGTATCTGAAAAAGCATTCTGCTGGAGGAAGTCCTCACGCACAATCTGTGCAACCTCAAGGGTAAGACGATCCTCTGCGGAAAGTGCATCAATACCGACAAGGCGGACGATTTCCTGAAGCTCTGCCTCAAGCTGCAAAAGTCCCATTGCACGGCTTCTGTTTTTCATAAACTCACGCGATACGTTTTCATCAAACCACGCACTTAAACGGTCAAGGTAAAGCGAATATGAATTGAGCCAGTTAATTGCCGGGAAGTGGCGGCGGTATGCAAGGGACGAATCAAGCCCCCAGAAAACCTTTACAATTCGAAGCGTTGCCTGAGAAACAGGCTCTGAAATGTCGCCACCCGGAGGTGATACCGCACCGATAGCGGTGAGCGAGCCGCGTCTTTCCTCACCCGATACGGCAACAATTCTGCCCGCACGCTCATAAAACTGTGCAAGACGGGATGAAAGATATGCAGGATAGCCTTCCTCGCCGGGCATTTCTTCGAGACGTCCGGACATCTCACGCAGTGCCTCTGCCCAGCGGGATGTGGAGTCTGCGATAACCGCGACGTCATACCCCATATCTCTGTAATATTCCGCGATCGTTATGCCCGTATAGATGGATGCTTCACGCGCCGCAACAGGCATATCCGATGTATTTGCAATAAGCACGGTACGCTTCATGAGCGACTCACCGGTCTTCGGGTCACGAAGCTCGGGGAACTCGCGCAGAACATCCGTCATTTCGTTTCCGCGCTCACCGCAGCCGATGTAAACAACTATATCAACGTCAGACCACTTTGCAAGCTGATGCTGAACAAC
>JAZLCV010000034.1:0-7871 GCA_045614365.1 Eubacteriales bacterium
CGTTTTTCGCACCGCTTATGGTAACTTCACCGCGCAGCTTATGGCCGCCTTCTATAACATACTTCGTCAATGCCGGGCACCTCTTTTTCCAATCATACTCATTTATCATTCTGCCAAAAAGCAAGTGTTTTTAATCATAAACAGGGAAAATTTCAAATCAGAAATCCACCACCTTAAATTATAGCAGACTTCTTCTCAAAATGCAAAGATTATATGTATTTTTTGTAAATTTTTTATAAGCCGACGAATTTACCGCTTTGCATATCAACATAAAACACACCCTTATCGGTTGTCACACAAAGTGTCGGCGACATTGAAACCCTTCCGGCAGCCGGAGTTTTTGAGATATATCCGAGCGTCACCGAAGAAATCTTCAAAGGACATAGTGCTTCTTTTACCGCACCGTCGGCAAACGAAAGCATAAGCGCCGAAGTTTTCATAACGGTTCCGTCTGTGGGTACACGCACACCCTTACCGATGAATTTGCCGGATGCAATCACGCTTCCCGATGTGGAGATTTTCACCTCTATACCGCAGTCAAAAACCGGGGCACCGGAAAACATCTGTGAAATTCCGATGCTGTACCCGCCCTCATCGGACCGACAGGTATAGTCACGCACCCCGCCCGTTACGGCAAAGCTTCGCGCAACCGCTCTTGCAAGAGTTTTCGCCTCTTCCTCGTCCTCTACGGTTCTTCCCGACTCATACACAAGCGAAAACGCATCATCGGAAAAGATAATGCTTCCTCCTTCACCGGAATATGTTATGTTTTCACCACTCTTTTCTTCAGATACCTTTCCGAAAAAAGACACGGCAGCCTTTTGCATATCTGTTTTCCTTTGCAAAACAGCCGGACGTATTCCCACGGAATCAAGCGGAATAAGAGCCTCATCAACGTCTATCCCCTGTGCAGAAAGAATGCTGCAGACGTCGGTGCGCAGAGCTATTTCATCTTTCCGCACTCCATTATCGCGCGATATATACACCACCAGAAGAAATATATCCACGGCAAGAAGCAATGTTATAAGGATTGTTTTAGCTCTCGACCAATTCATTTTCATTCTCCTTTTCGGATACGATAAACCACGACGGAGATATCGCCGCATTCCCGTTATCGGTATACCGCAAGCTCACATCGCCCTTTTTTGCCGTTCCTGAAACTGCTGCAGCCGCAAGGCGAAGGCTCAGAACATCAGCGTGCTGAGATGTTACATCGTATCCGCGCAGATTTGCCCTGACATCACTTATCATATCTCCGCGCAGGCTCACTCTTACAAAATACGCGCTTGCGCTCATATCCACCGGAATTCCGTTAATGTGCCTCCCGAATATTATCTCGGCTTCATCTCCGTTTTCCAATGCCGACATAAGATATATACCGCCACTTCCCGGAAGCTTTGAAGCCAGTGCTGCGGCAATACTTCTCGCCGCCTCGGTTTTTTCGGAAATAAGTGCGCTCTCACCTTTACGCTCTACGCTTATACCTATCGTTTCGTCTGCTTCCTCCCGAGGGTCGGTGTATGATACAAGTCCCGTCGGTGATATCTTCACCGTTACCATATCGGCAATATACACCTGCGTTCCGTCCGCCTCCGAATACGTTCCCGGTGAAACATCGCTCAGCGAAAACGCCGCAAGGCAGCCTTCTGCAACAGAAGCGGAAAAAGCAGAATATGTGTTGTATGATGAAATCACAGCAGGCTTTACCGGGGAGGAATAAACCACGGTCTCGGGGCTTATTGCCTCAAAGTCTTTCACATCACTGTTCCCCGCAAGAATTGCATCAGGCGCATTTACTCCCGCGGCAACCGACATCAGTTCCTCCGAAGAAACTGATGTGCTTACCGAATACACTTCACCGTTGCCGGTGTTCTTCACATATAATCTTACGTTTCTTTCTTCTGCAGAAAGCAGATAATACCTTCCCGAATACGCATTGCTTTCCGCATCGGTACCGAGCCACGTGCACACTGCACCTACCGGAACATTTCCGAAATAATCAAGCAGAACGCATCTCCCGGAAAGCTTTTCTGTCCACACTTTGTCATCTGCAGCTTTCATATCGCCGTGAAAATCAAACACCCTCACAAGAAGAGCACGCAAAGACCTGTATGCCGCATCCGTCGTTTCACTTTCATAAACAGATGCACGGCAAAATCCGTCGCCCTTTACGTAAATACTCATAGGGCGTATTCCGAACGCATCAAGGTCAGCGCCCTGCCCCTCTCCGGAGCTGTGAAAGCTCATATCTATACCAAAAAGATTGTCCGTCCCTACACTTTCAAACGGGCTGTCGAAAAACCATACGGTATAGGTCAGATACAGCATTCCCACGAGCAAAAGGCAGATGAACACATTTTTTATTTTTTCCTTGGTCGTGTTCATTTTTCTTCCACCGTTCCTTCCTTCGGAAGAATTACGGATGCCGTGGTTCCTTTGCCGTAAACGCTTTCTATCTTTATTTCACCGCCGTGGTGTTCCGCAATTTCCTTTGCAATTGCAAGACCGAGCCCCGTGCCGCCCATTTCACGGCTTCGAGCCTTATCAACGCGGTAAAATCTTTCAAAAAGACGCGGAATATCCTTTTCGGGAATACCTATTCCGTTATCTTTTACCGTTATTTTTATAAACTCATCACAATTTTCTGCGGAAAAGTCAATTTTTCCGTCCTTACCGGTATACTTTACAGCATTTGAAAGAAGATTTATGAATACCTGCTCTATGCGTTCGCGGTCGCCGTAAAACTCAGGCAACGACGCATCCACGGAAAGCGTCAGCTTATGCCCACAACGACGCGCTTCCATTTCCATTGCGCGGTAAGCATTTTCGACGCTCTTGCGCATAGAAAATGTTTCGTGCTTCCAGTCCATCTTCGCACTGTCAAGCCGCGAGAGCGTAAGAAGATCCTTTACTATTCTCGTCATTCTGTCCGTTTCATTGAGAATAACATCAAAGAAGCGCTCACGCATCTCGGCAGGTGCGTCCGGTGATTCTGCAAGAGTTTCTGTATAACTTTTTACGTTTGTAAGCGGCGTACGAAGCTCGTGCGATACGTTTGCAACAAATTCACGACGTGAGTTTTCAAGCTTTGCAGCTGTTGTAAAGTCGTGAATAATTGCAATAACACCGCCCGCTTCTTCCGCCTCGGTTCCGAAGCGTGCAAAGCTGACCTTCAGTGTCTTTTCGCCGGTTTCCATGCTATATTCCTCAAAGCTTCCTTCCATACCCGAAAGTGATGAGAAATCCACGCCGATATCTTTGAATATTTCTGAATATGTCTTATCCTTTTCAGCATCAAAAGACAGCATTTCAACCGCCGCCGGGTTGTAGTGAATAAGAGTTCCGTCACCGGAAAAAGCCGTAACTCCGTCGGTCATATAAAGGAAGAGCGTGTCAAGCTTGTTACGCTCATCCTCAACCTTTGCAAGAGTGGTGTTAAGTGCCGCTGCCATATCATTGAACGCTTCCGTAAGTGTTCCTATTTCATCGTCTGACTCGACGGCAAGCTCGCATTCAAGCTCACCCATAGAGAGCTTTTTTGCGCCCTTTGTTATATTCTCAATCGGAGTTGTTATTGTTTTTGCGAAGAAAAAGCTTAAAATCACCGCAAAAAGGAGTGCAAAAACCATTGTACGCAGGATAATCATAAACATTGACGCCGTAAGGCGTTGCTGGTCCTGCTTTGTATCCTTTATATAAACGATGTATTTTACCTCATTATCAACAACTATCGGATTTGCACGGTCAATATACCCGCTGGATATTCGCTTTTCCTGACCGATTTTTCCCCCGAGCGCGGAAATGATTGCCGGAGTTCTTACAACCTCATCGTCATTTGACCCGAAAAGCGTCTGTCCTGTTTTTCCGTCAAGTATGTAATAATTACGGTATCCGCTTATTCTCATCGAAGCCGAATACGCCTCAAGCGCATGAGACAGCCTTTCCGCTCCGTTTTCCGCCTTTGCTTCATTTTTGAGCACAGCAAACACCTCGGCGTTAAAAACCGAGTTCATCTGCTCTGTAAAATCGTCAAAATAATATACCGAAACCTGATTAAGCATAAACGTTCCGACAATTACCATTACCGAAACAATAAGCAGCACGAGCACAAGCACGAGCCTCATCTGAAGCGAACGCATAAGGACAGAACACTCCCTCTTTAGTCAGAATATAATCAATCCGCGAACATATATCCCGCTCCGCGGCGCGTTACTATACGCACCGGATTTTCCGGATCATCCTCAAGCTTTGCACGAAGGCGGCGCACCGTAACATCAACTGTGCGCAAATCTCCGTAATAATCATACTTCCAGACGTGTTCCATAAGCTCCTCACGCGAGAAAACCTGATTTGGCTGTGTCGCAAGAAATTTTATAAGATCAAACTCACGCGGGGTAAGCTCAAGCTTCTCGCCGTTTTTCTTTACATCAAGGCTCTTTAAATTGATTACAATTTTGCCGAATACAAGGCGGTTTTCATCGCCTGTATCCTCAATCTCTGCAGGAGAAGCGACACTTCTTCTTACGTTTGCCTTTATTCTCGCCATAAGCTCTCGCATGGAAAAAGGCTTTGTTATATAATCATCTGCACCAAGCTCAAGGCCGAGGATTTTATCAATCTCTTCCTCTCTCGCCGTAAGCATAATTATCGGCACGTTAGAGGTTTTTCTTACTGACTTGCACACTTCAAAGCCGTCAAGCTTCGGCAGCATAACATCAAGAAGAATAAGGTCAGGCTTGTCCTCCAGCGCGTGAGACAGCCCATCCTCTCCGTCATATGCGCAGACAACGGTGTATCCCTCTTTGCGCAGATTGAATTCAAGAATATCGGCAATTGCCTTTTCATCCTCAACAACAAGAATTTTCTTATCCATATCGTTATCCTCCCAAACGACTGAGTTTTTATATTCCGAGAATACGCGCCGCACGCAGAATAAGCACGGCGGTTTTTGCGTCGTCTATTTTCCCTTCATCACACATTGAAAGTGCATCGACAAATCTGATTTTCTTAACCTGCAAAAATTCTCCTTCATCCGGATGCGCCTGACCTTCGTGCAATCCTGTTGCAAGATACAGATGTATCCGCTCTGTCATACACCCGGGTGACGGATAAACAAATCCTAAGTATTTCATCTCATCGGCAGTATAGCCGGTCTCTTCGCCAAGCTCACGCACTCCGCAATCAAAATGCGGCTCATCTCCGTCAACCTTACCGGCGGGAGCTTCAAGTATCTCAAGCTCAAACGGATAACGGTACTGTGAAACGAGAATTATTTCGCCGTCATCGGTGACGGGCAGAATCGCCACTCCGTCACAGTGCTCGCACACCTCGCGTGTTGTTTTTCTTCCGCAAAGTTCTACTTCATCCTCACGGATATTCATTATCTTTCCCTTGAAATGATATTTGCGGCTTAACGTTTTTTCTATATTGGTCATGTTTATAACCATTCCTTATCTCTTCACTATTATCTTTTCTCTTTTATCTATTATCTGTCTGAATTCATTCAGACAGACAGCTCCTCTGCCATTTTGCGAAGAAGGTTAAACGCTTCCTGTGCCGCGCGCTCCTTTGCAAGCTCACGCCCGCGCGGCTGATAGATTTTTGAACAGGAAGTTTTTCCCTTTACGGTTACGGCAATATAAACCGTGCCGCCGGGGTTCTTTTCGTCACCGGAATTCGGATCGGCATAACCTGTAACACCGATACCTGCATCAGTTCCGAATGTCCGGCATGCCGCAGCCGACAGCGCCCGTGCGCACTCCTCACTTACCGCGCCGTATTTATCAAGAAGCTCGCGCTCTATTCCCAAAAGCTTCATTTTGATTTCATTTGTATAAGCGCACGCACCGCCGTAAAATACCTCGGATGAACCGGGGATATCAGTGATAAGCTTCGCACAAAGCCCGCCCGTACAGGATTCTGCAGTGGCAAGCGTAAGCTTTTTGTCACGAAGAACGGAAAAAGCCGCAGCGTGAAGCGACGGAACATCGACGCCGTATACTACATCACCTAAAATTTCTTCAACCTTTTCTATAACAGGGCGTGTTATAGCATCTGCCTCTTCCTCGGTTTCTGCCTTGCCCGTAACGCGCAGAAGCACCTCTCCGTCCTTTGCATACGGCGCGAGAGTCGGGTTTGTCATCGTTTCGGCAAACGAGCTTATTCTGCTCTCAACCTCGCTCTCTCCCATACCGTAGATATGGATGCCGTGCGACACAAGATGCGCATCGGAAAGCTTCTTAAGATACGGTACCATACGGTATTTCACCATGGGTTTACACTCACGCGGAGGTCCCGGAAGCATAATGAGGATTTTTCCTCCGTCCTCTATCGCACACCCGGGTGCAGTTCCCCAGTCGTTTTCAAGCACTGTACACCCGTCCGGTAAATACGCCTGACGAGCATTGTTGTCCGTCATTCTGCGCCCGAGCTTTTCAAAATAGCCCTTTATTCTCTCAAGCGAAGGCTCGTGCAACACAAGCTCTTTTCCGAAAGCACGCGCTGCAACCTGCTTTGTGAGGTCATCAAATGTCGGACCGAGGCCCCCGGTTGTTATTATGATATCCGCACGCTCCTTTGCGATAAGTATACACTTTTCAAGGCGTTCCGGATTGTCCCCGACAACGGTCTGATAATATGCATTTATCCCAAGCTCCGATAACGCTTGTGCGACCGTTACGGCATCGGTATTTGTAATTTCGCCGAGAAGAATTTCCGTCCCTACGGCTATTATTTCAGCTGACAAGCTCAACTTTCTGCCTTCTCTCTATATAATTTCGATATTTTCTATTGCCTCGCGGCAAAGGGCGTCAAACGGAAGCTTTTTCTCCTCTTCAAGGATGTTCTCAAGCTTCGGCTTTGTGCGCGGATGCTTTGGTGTGAACACAGTACAACAATCCTCATAAGGAAGTATTGACGTTTCAAACGTGTTTATTCTGCGCGCAATGTTCACAATCTCTTCTTTATCCATACCTATTACCGGACGGAGCACAGGAAGCGATATGCCGTTTTCCGTAACGCCGAGAGCTTCCATAGTCTGGCTTGCAACCTGACCGAGGCTTTCGCCCGTGATAAGCGCGCCACATCCGTTCTCACGCGCCACGCGCTCTGCAATCTGCATCATAAAGCGGCGCATAATAAGCGTAAAATACTCTTCCTTGCAGTTTGCGCGAATCTCTTCCTGGATTTTAGTAAACGGAACCATCGCAATTTTTATGTTTCCTGCATACTTTGCTACAAGACGCGCAAGTTCAATCACCTTTTCCTTTGCACGCTCGGAGGTGTACGGATACGAGAAAAAGTGTATTCCGAAAAGCTCCACACCGCGCTTTGCCATCATGTATGCGGCAACGGGGCTGTCAATTCCTCCGGAAAGGAGAATTGCGGCACGACCGTTGATACCGACAGGCAGCCCGCCCGCACCCGGAATCGGGTTTGCATGGACATATGCCGCGCGGTCACGTATTTCAACCTTGACTAAAGCTTCCGGATTTTTTACATCTACTTCTATGTTTTCAAATTCATCGTGAAGTGCCGAGCCTACCTCAAAGCATATCTCCGGCGACTTTTTCGGAAACGACTTATCCGAGCGTTTTGCCTCCACCTTAAAGGTTTTTGCAACACTCAGCGTATCGCGCAGATACTCCTTTGATACGGAAATTATTTTATCTATATCCTTTTCGACCTCTGCCGCACGGGAAATATTTACGATACCGAACACGCGGCTTGCCGCATCCAGCGCCGCATCCATATCGCAGTCTTCACTCTGCGGATCCACATATATGGTGGACTGCATACAGTATATTTTAAACTCACCGAAGTTTCTTATTCTCCATGCAAGGTTCTTCATAAGCCGTTTTTCAAAATTCCCG
>JAZLCV010000035.1:0-1764 GCA_045614365.1 Eubacteriales bacterium
CACGTGCTATGAGTTTTTCCATTTTCATTTTCTCCTCAATCTATAAATTCTTTCACACATCTCTCGTATGCCGCTACCGGATCGTCTGCCGCAGTAATCGGTCGACCGACAACGATATAATCAGAACCAATTTTCTTTGCCTGGGCAGGAGTCATAACTCTCTTCTGGTCGCCGATATCACCGTCTGCAAATCGGACACCCGGGGTGATTGTAAGAAACTCTTTTCCGCAGCTTGTGTGAACCTTTTCCGCCTCGAGAGGGGAACAGACAACGCCGTCAAGACCTGCTTCCTTTGCATTCCTGGCATAGTGCATAACAACCTCGTCAATCGGCTCTTTTATGAGAAGATCATTCTCCATTGCATCTTGGTCGGTTGAGGTAAGCTGTGTTACCGCAATGAGAAGCGGGCGTGTGCCGTCCTCACGTGTAAGACCCTCTACCGCCGCCTGCATCATACGTTTTGTTCCCGCGGCGTGAAGGTTTGTTATGTCGACATCAAGATTGCGGAGAACAGACATCGCCTTTTTTACGGTGTTGGGGATATCGTGAAGCTTAAGGTCAAGGAAAATCTTATGTCCGCGGCGCTTAATCTCACGCACTATGCTCGGTCCCTCGGCATAGAAAAGCTCCATACCGATTTTTACAAACGGTTTTTTACCGGTAAATTTGTCAAGAAATGCAAAGGTGTCCTCCGCACTCTTGAAATCGCATGCTACAATTACATCTTTTCCCATTTTTAAACACTCCTTTTCTATACGCAACGTATAATATCGCGAAGATTTTCTATCTTGTATTCATCCATAACCGTTGGAAGGTCGTTTATTATATCGCGGCAGACTGTCGGATTGATAAGGTTCGCCGCACCGACCTCAACTGCACACGCGCCTGCCATCATCATTTCAATAACATCGCGCGCACTTGCAACACCGCCCATACCGATAACAGGAATATCAACTGCGTGTGCAACCTGATAAACCATTCTCACTGCAACGGGGAAAATTGCGCTGCCGGAAAATCCGCCCATCTTGTTTGCAATTACGGGCTTTCTGCGTCTTAAATCAATCCTCATTCCGAGAAGCGTGTTTATAAGGCTTATGCCATCGGCGCCTGCCCCTTCACACGCCTTTGCAATTGAGACAATATCCGTAACGTTGGGGGAGAGCTTAATGATAACCGGCTTTGTAGTTACCGCCTTAACCGCGCGGGTAACCTCCGCCGCAGCCGCATAGTCCGTTCCAAAGCTCATACCGCCGCCGTGAACGTTAGGGCAGCTGACGTTCACCTCAAGCCAGCCTACCTGTTCTTCTTTATCCAGCTTCTCACAGGTATAAGCATAATCCTCGACAGAAAAGCCGGAGACGTTTGCCATAACCTTTTTATCAAAGCATTTTGCGAGGCGCGGAAGCTCTTCGGATATAACCTTGTCAACACCGGGGTTCTGAAGCCCTACGGCATTTATCACACCGGCGCTGCACTCCGCAATACGCGGTGTGGGGTTACCAAAGCGCGCATCGCGCGTTGTTCCCTTGAACGAAAACGTTCCCAGGCAATTTATATCGTAAATTTCCGCAAATTCATATCCGTAACCGAATGTACCGGAAGCGGGGATAACGGGATTTGAAAGCTCTATCCCGCAAAGATTTGTGCTCAGTCTTCCCATAATATCTCCTCCTTCCGCATAACGGGTCCATCCTTACAGATACGCTTATAGCCGGTAAGCGTTTTGCACGAGCATCCCATGCACGCACCGAATCCGCAGCCCAT
>JAZLCV010000036.1:0-2538 GCA_045614365.1 Eubacteriales bacterium
TATGCTGCCATGAATCTGAAAAAGCTGGCAAATTGGAGTTGGAATAACTCCGTTTTCTCGCAAATATTGCTCATATTTATGCCTAAATACACCAAAACCCCAGTTTTCACCTAACAAAAACCGGGGTTCTTTGACAAGCTGTAGGGAGTGTCGCAGCATAATGCGACACTCCCTTTTCTTTAAGCATTTTCGGTGTTTGCATTTCCTTAAGGCCATATAATCACTTCTTTTTCATCTGTCGCAGGAACAGCAACACCGCTACCACGAGCAAAACAGCGGCATATCCGAGCACCCACCATATATGAGGGAAAATACCTGTAAAATCTCCTGCCAGTACAGCCCGTTCCATCTCTACCGCGTGAACAAACGGAAGCGCGTAAGCAATCTTCTTAAACACACCTCCCACAAGATCAAGGTCAAACCAAACACCCGACAACCAAGCTGAAAGGTTAGTCAGCAGCGCACCACAGATACCGCCTACCTGCTTATCATTCAATACGCTTCCGCACAGGAGTCCTAAGGCAATGTAGAGAATAGATACGGGAATGATAAATACCACAGCATACAAGATATTTACAGTCATATCCAGTCCAAGAAGGATCGCGACAATATAACAAATAACGCATTGCGCAACAGAAATCGGAATAATCGGCAAAGTGTAACCAAGAATAAAGTCTATTGGAGTTAGCGGTGTTGTATATAAACGCTGCAACAGCGAACTGCCTCTGTCTTTTGCAATAATGGTCGCCGAAAATAAAGACATAAATGATAAACCGAAAACCGTTATGCCCGGAGTTAAATGCTGAATTTCAAACAGTTTTACGGGGATGTTAGCTTGTATCGCGCTTAACAGCAAAATTAAGACGAGGGGAAATCCCAGTCCAAAGAGAAGTGTCAGGGGATCTCGTAATATTTCTTTGGTATTTCTGTTTGCAAAAGTGAGCATTCTCATTTTGCCACCCCCTTAACAATACGAATAAATGCTTGCTCGAAATTATCCGTGCCCGCTGTTTCTTTAATCTTGTCAGCGGTATCGCATACAAGGAGCTTGCCGTCTTTCATAATCGCGATACGGTCAGACAAAGCTTCTGCTTCTTCCATATAGTGCGTTGTCAGAATAATGGTAACCTTCCCTTTCAGAGAACGTATCAACTCCCACAAATCGCTTCTGGCAAGCACATCAAGGCCAAGCGTTGGTTCGTCAAGGAACAAGATCTCCGGTTCGCTGATCAGTGCCATAGCAATACTCAGCCGTCGTTGCCAGCCGCCGGACAGTTTGCCCGCTTTTTTCTTAATAACAGCTTCCAATCCGAGCAGCTCGGTCAGCTCTGCAATTTTCGCATTCCGCTTATCCTTCGAAAAGCTATGAACGCCGCACATCAGCTCAAGGTTCTCCCAAACCGAAAGTCCGGGTGCAACCGCAGTTTCCTGCGGAGAAACAGCTATAAGTGATTTCACGGCGGCAGTATCTTTGCAAATGCTTTTTCCATTCACAAAGGCATCGCCGCTTGTAGGTTGCGTAAGGCAGGACAGCATTTTTATGGTAGTTGTTTTTCCTGCTCCATTTACACCGAGCAAAGAAAGCAATTCGCCCTTGTGAACAGAAAGATTAAGAGTATCTACCGCAACAACATCCTTATATTTTTTTTTTAATTTATCAATTCTTATAGCGTCCATTGGTTATCCCTCCATTCCATATTGTTTCCGAAGTCCTTGATAGGAATCCGTGAGCATACGGCTCACAAGCTCCCATTCAAGATCAACAAAGCCGGTTGCAAACATAGCGGCAATTCCGTGAACATACGCCCACATTTCAAGGTGGAACAATTTTGCATCCGCACCACTAAGGCCCGTATTTTTATGGACAATTGACTCCATTTTGTCGGCTTGTTCTGTTGCTTCAGGAATCATTTCACTTGAACGATCACGCATGTAAAGAAGCTTAAACAGTTCTTTTTCTTCCTTGGCAAATCGTATGTAAGCCATACCGCTTGCCTTATAAACAGGAAACTCTCCACCTTCGACTTCTCGCTGCATATACGCTTGACACAACAAATCCGCTTTTTCTACAACGGCAACACGCAATTCATCCATGGTGGCAAAGTTGGAGAATATCGGCTGCGTTGAACAATTGAGTAAAGAAGCGATTGTTCTTGCGTTGATTGCTTGCGCTCCACTGCTTCTCACAATTTCAACAGCGGCGTTTATAATCTCTTCTTTTGTCACTTTAACTTTAGGCGGCATACCGCACCTCCATAATATAGTTATTGTTATATATCGATTGTTATTTTATCATAGTCTATGCCATAAGTCAAGGGTTCTGTAAATCATAACCACCGGACGGGTGTGCCGGTGGTTCCAAAAAGCTTTAGCTATGCCCAGTCCCGCCGCAGCGGCCAGCCTCCCTCTGATGAGGGTAAGCGAAGCGCAGTCGCAGGAGTGAATGACAGTCCTGTGGACTGTCAGAGCTGCGAGCGGCCTTGCCGCAGCAAGGGTGGATTCGCCGTTAGGCGAAGACGGAGGGAGAGAAATAAGTAG